>JAILDR010000078.1 GCA_024689285.1 Bacteroidales bacterium
GGAAATCTATCAAACCTCGATGCGTTACCATAGACTGAATGCTGATTTCATGTTCAGCCCCATCGATTTCTTCCAGGGCTATTATAACGAAAACAGAGTTTGGACCCCCGTCTTGTATTTGTCTGCGGGTTGCGCTCACACCTCGAAGGACTTCTTTGCCCTCAAAACCATGATTGACAATGGAAATGCATTGAAAGACGACCCCAATGATGAACTTGAGCCTCACATCACGGGCAACAACTTCGAGTTGGTTGTCGGTGCTGGTTTGACCAACAACTTCCGCTTGGGTACACACTGGGACATCAACCTTGACCTCAACTGGACCACCCACAGATGGACCATTGACTCTTGGACCTACGAATTCACGGAGAGCAATAGCAGCGTCCGCCCGAAACGCCTCGACAACATGTACACGGCTTCACTCGGCTTGATTTATTACTTCACCAGAGAGTATGACCTGCCGGTAAATTGCTGCAACGAAATGGACTCCATCAAGAAGAAATTGGACGAGTTCACCAATATGCCTGCTGAAAATAATGAACCACAGCCTTGCGATACCATCGTGAAGTTTGTCAATGTACAAACCGAGGACGTTATTAGCTATCCCTTCTCCATCTTCTTCAACCGCGATTCTTATCAGTTGATGTCGAGAAGAGATCTTGTCAACTTGAGAGAAATTGCCGAAGTGGCTAAAGAGAACGGCTACAAGCTCCTCTTGAGAGGTTCGTGCGACAGTGCCACAGCTTCTGCAGCCTATAACCAAACCCTTTCGGAAAACCGTTGCCTCAAGATTCAGAGCGAACTGATGCAGATGGGTATTCCGGAAAGCCAAATCATTCTGGAGCCAAAGGGTGGCGTGAAGGAACTCGACCCGACGGAATTTGACCGTCGTGTACTTATCCATCTGGTTAAGGAAGCACAAAAGTAATACAAAAGTTTTTCATAGTTTTAGTAGTTTGATAAAAGAAGCCTGGCGATTTCGTCAGGCTTCTTTTCGTTATCAGAAATAGAAAAGGTCTTTATCAAAGCATTGCGCCTATTTCAATACCTATGAAATTGGTGTGGAGATTACCTTTGGTCAGTTCTTCGATGTCGCGAGTGAAAGCGTTATTGAAGGCGTGGTTGTACGACAATTGGGCGAATACACTGAGCTTCCTGTTGATCTGGAATTCGGCTCCAAGACCAGCGATGAGTGCGGTTTGGAACCAGCGATACTGATAAAAGTATGCCGCTGTGTAATACTCGTCGGGTTGTGGAGCCCAATACGTTGCGAGTTCATTGCCCTCATTAGGATAGCTATCTTTGGTCAGATCCTTTGTGTTGATGCTGAAGCCCACACCTGCTTCAGCAAAAACTCTCCATCCGTCGATAATAGGTATCCTCACCTTAAGTTTCAGCGGTACTTCAAAATAAGAAGCGCGGATTTGGCGATTGACGGTAACAGGTGCTTCCTCTAAGAAAAGAGGACCTATGCGTGAATCGGTGAATTGGTAATAGCCTCGCCAGTAGTTGTAACTGAGCCCTGTGGATAAGGCAATGTGGTTGGTGTAATTGTGCTCGATAATGCCACCAAATGTGAAACCCAATCTTGTTCCGAGATTGCGGGATTCTGTTGAAGTAGATGATGCCCAATCGAAGGTAGGACCTATTTTAAGGCCAAAGGAGACTTTTTTTTGTTGCGAGAAACCTTGTAGCGAAATTAATGCTACCATGCTGATAATCAATGTAATTTTCTTCATAGTATTAAAATTAAACCCTACAAAGGTAGTTTATTTTGCTGATATTATTACAAATATTCAAAAATGATTCATACTTTTGCAACAATTAATGCCAATAATAATTACTAACTTCAAAATTCAATTACAATGAAAAAGACTTTTCTTTTGGTTGTTGCCCTGCTCATGATGGGTAGTGCAGCATTCGCAGGTGGAGGCTTTGGTCTTGCTATTGGGGCCAAGGCCGGTTATCAGACCTCGAGACTTTCTTACAAAGAGGCCGATATTAAGGCTGGTTTCATGAACCATTTTAATTTCGGGGTTTTCGGACGTATCAACATCGGACGTCTCTATGTTCAACCCGAATTGATTTATTTCAAGACATCCAATATTTTTGATGCGACTGTTACGGGTGTCGGTAGTAGCAATCTGTTCAATTTGCCCACTGGTGCTCGTACCAATGTCACTCTTAATGCAATGAACCTTCAGGTGCCTGTTTTGGTTGGCTTCAATATTATTGATTTCAAAATCATTTCCTTACGAGCCCAAGTGGGGCCTACGGCTAACTTTGTCGTTGGTTCAACAACCTTGTTTGACAAGACTTATACCCTTGATGGCCAACAATATGATTTGAATGTGGATAACCCGAATGGTAATCAGAATTTTGACCCCAAAACTATAGGATGGGGTCTGCAGGCGGGTATTGGTATTGATTTGATCGATCTTATTACTCTTGACATAAATTACAATTTCGGTCTAAGCAAGGTGCTTAATGCTTTGGACGGAACTGCCTTGGGTAATACATTCAATGATTTCTCCAATTATGTAGATACCACTAAGCAAAATATGTTCTTGGTGACTGTCGGTATCAAGATTATCAAGCTTTAATGTATTCGGGATGTAAAGGAAAAGGGCGACCCTCGGGCCGCCCTTTTCCTTTACATTAGGGAAGTGTTCTTATTTGATTTCGTAGGTATTGATGATTCCGATGGCTTCTTCCAAAACCATTTTGGTCATCACTCCATCAGAAAGACGATAGTTCAGTTCGACGGAGCTGTAGCCTCCTCTTGGCACTTTGCCTCTGGCAACGATAGACACAGTTTTTATTCCATTATTTTCCATGATGATGAGGTCTGCGTTGTTGTCTGCTGCGGCTTGTTCCCAATTCCCGGAAAGGCAATTCAATAAAGTGGCACGTTGCAGTTGTACCATCTTGACCTTTTCAGAGTCAAGTTCGGCTTTTTTTCCGTCCATATTGATTTTGACTATTTTGCCTTCGATGTTGAAGTACTCACCTTCTGGGGAGCTGTAAATCATCGAGAGTTGGTCATTGCCGTCAAAAAAGAGATGGCCGATTTTATTGATTGTTTTTCCCGAAATCTTCATCAACTTAGTCTGAGTGAATTCGGTGTCGTAGGTTTGTTGCGCGAAGGCTGAAAAGGAAAACAGCACGGCAATGGCAATTAAAGCAATATGTTTCATTTCGGTAGGTTATCTAAAAAGTTGACAATATCATTAACGGTTTCAAACTTGGCCAGTTCCTGGTCGGGAATCACGATGCCGTAATCGTCTTCAAGGCGCATAAGCAGCTGAAGGATATCAACGGAATCGGCTCCAAGGTCTTTCTTGATTTGAGCCTCGAGGGTGACACGCTCGGGGGCGATGCGCAATTGACGCGCAAGGATGGTTTTTACTTCTTCGTACATAGTGTTCAATATTCGTAATGTTCGTATTTCATTATAATCTCCTCCATTTTGGATGACAACGCGCTGACTTCCATCTTGTAGGCTTGTTCGATGCATTTCTCCACTGCTATCGCCTTGCTGGAACCATGACCTTTTACAACCGTTTTCGTGGTGCCGAGAAGTACGCTGCCGCCGTAGTTCTGGTAGTTCATAAACTCTTTTTCCTCCATAAACATTCGTTTCATTAGCAGTGCACCTAGTTTATATATAGGCCTTGTATAGATGTCTTTCTTCAACTTTTTCAATAGTTCAAGGGCAGTTCCTTCCGTCGTTTTCACCAACACATTGCCCGAGAAACCGTCACAAACCACTACGTCATAGTTGCCCGAGAGCAGGTCGCGGCTCTCCATGTTGCCCACAAAATGGATTTCTGGGGTTTCACTTAGCAAAAAGTGTGCCTTTTGTCGAATTTCATCGCCTTTTTCGGCTTCTTTTCCAACATTGAGCAACGCAATGCGTGGCTTTTCAATGCCATAAACTTTTTCCATATAGAGGCTCGACATGATGGCAAATTGTCTCAGATGTTCTGGAGTGACTTCTACGTTGGCTCCACTGTCGCAAATACCGACGATGCCTCCGTTCATGGTGGGAAGGATAGGGCAGAAGGCTGGACGGATTACACCCTTCACGCGTCCAATGCGAGTTAGTGCGGCAGCAACGAGGGCTCCTGTTGAGCCAGTGCTGACCAAAGCATTGATGTCGTCGCAATCACGGAGCAGACGCACAGCCTTAATCATTGAGCTTTCCTTTTTCAGTCGGATGGCATCGATAGGGCGTTCCTCGCAGCCGATGACCTCGGGTGCATGGACGATTTCAAGGCGCGAGGCATCGTAAGACTTGCTTTTAAGATAATTGCGGAGCGTGGATTCGCAACCGGTAAGGATGAGATATAAATCGGGATACTTGGCCAATGCAGTCAAGGCTCCATCCACATTGGCTCCGGGACTATAGTCACCACCGAAGCAGTCTATCAGCATTTTGATCATATCAATCGAGTCTTTTTACATAGCAGCGATGACGCTTGATTTTTTGTTCGTCGAAGCGTTTCCACATGTTTTGTATGGCATAGTTTTCCTCAAGATTGCCGTTGGTTTCAGCATAGAGAACACCGTCATTGCCAAGCATTTTCATCAATTCGGACGAGACGATGATACTCACTCCCCGGTTAAGCCATTCAGGTTCTACACCAATGAGGCAGAGGTCGATGACGGATGGCTTTTTCAGGGTTTTCAGAAGTCTGAATAATGTGAGTGGTGTCAACCGACCGCTTGATGGACGCACAGCATCGGCAATGCCCGGGAAAGTTAGACCAAAGCATACCATCTTGTCATTTTCGTCGAGGATGACAGCCACATTATTTACGTTGATGACGAGGCGGAAATTGTCAATCATCATCTTTTTCATGCCTTCGGTGAAAGGCACAGTGCCATATAACAGGTCATAAGACTTGTCCAAGAGTTCAAAGATGCCGTCGGCGTATTTCTTGAGGAACTCTCGCGTATTGCGCGAGATTCCCAAATGCAGTTTGTAGCGTCGCATCACATAGTCGGCCAGTTTTCCAGCCTCCCCGTCATAGTCTTTTGGAATTCGTATACGGCTGCCTGTCCAATCAACATCTTTTTGATAGCCATAACCCTCAATAAAACCTTGATAATAAGGATAGTTATAGTTTTCTTCAAAAGTGGCGGGGTATTCGAAACCCTCGATGAGCAAGCCTTCTCGTTCAAGGTCGGAGTAGCCTAAGGGACCAATGACTTCGTTCATACCTTGATGGATGGCCCAGTTTTCCACGGTTTTGAGTAGCATTTTGGCAACTTCCTCATCCTCAATTACGTCAAAATGAGAGAAACGCACTTGCTTTTTTCCTGTCTTCTTATTGGCAGCTTTTTGGAGAATACCTGAAATGCGTCCTGCCATCTTACCGTCTTTATATGCGTTGAAATGGATGGATTCGCACATGTCGTTGTAAACGAAGTCCTTGCGGAAGATTTTCTTCTCGTCCATATACAACGGTGGTGTATAGTAGGGATTGTCCTTATAGAGTGTCAATGGAAAGTCCAGAAACTCTTTTTGTTGCTTGTGCGTGTGAACTTCTTCAACGGTAATCATGGCTTAACGATGTTTGGCATGGAAGCAAATACCGATGGCATTGGGGCCGCAATGGCTTCCGATAGTCGGGTTGACAGCAACGGTGATGACATTCAGGTCTTGGTCGAATATCTCTTTCAGTTGGCGTTCGGCTTCAGCTGCTATATCAAGGCAGTCAGAGTGTCCGATAACCACGCGGTGGGCTTTCACGTCCTCGCCGAGGTCTTCGACGTATTTCACCAGACGGGCGATGGCTTTGGCGCGTCCCGTTTCCTTGCCGATGCTTACCATATTGCCTTGATTATCCAAGTATATGATGGGTCGGATGCCGATGAAACCACCCATGGTGGCAGCCAGACCGCTTACGCGACCGCTGCGGCGGAAGAACTTCAAATCGTCAGCGAAGAAATACATCGGGAATTTCGGCACTTCCACTTTGCTCCATTCCACGATTTCTTCCGCGTTTCTACCTGCTTTATACAACTCTGCAGCTTCAAGTACGACATTGTAGGATAATGCCGTGATGCCCAAAGTGTCAATTTCATAGAACTTGCGTCCGGGATACTTCTGTTTCAGCTTTTCCACGGCTTGGTTCATAATGGTGAAAGTGTTGGAAGTGGCCGACGAGAAATGCACATAGATGATGTCGTTGCCGGCAGCAAATTCGGGCTCGAAATATTGGATGTAAGCCTCTTCACTCATGGCACTGGTGGTGGGCATAGTGCCGGAACGCAACATGTCGTAGAACTTGTGGTAGTCGAACTCGTCGAAGTCAATATAGGGATAAATAACCTGATTCCCAACGGTATATGGCATACTAATCATCTTGATGCCATACTCGGCACACTCTTTGGGAGTGATGTCGCAATCCGTGTCGCTAAAGAATGTCAACATAGTATAAAGATATAATCATAAACCGGCTGTGCGCCGTAGTTCAACATAATTTCAAGGTTTTTGTATTGGTTCTGCAAGTCAGAGACGAGGCTTTCCGCCTTATCCTGAGGAACATCTTTGCCGAAGAAAATAAGCATCACGTCGCGTGAAGCGGCACCAAGACGTTCAATTAAGGCTTTGGCAGCTTCTTCACGATTAGGACTGTCGGAAAGGAGTTGTTTGCCGCTGTAACCGACATGATTGCCTGTGTGGACTTTTACATTGTCGCCTTCGGCATCGCGAATGGCTGTTGAAACCATACCTGTCACAACGGATTGCATGATTTCGGTGACGCTGGCGATGACTTCTTCGGCGTTGGGATTATCGCGGTCGATATAGCCGATGCCATAATAGCCTTCGCCAATGGTAGTGGAGGGAAGCACGTGGATGTCAGCCTTGTCGTACATTTTGGCAGCCTGGTCAGCAGCCATCTTGATGTTCTTGTTGTTCGGGAAAACAAGTATGTGTTGTGCGTTGATGCGGGCGAAAGCTTCTAAGAAATCCTGTGTTGAAGGGTTCATGGTTTGACCTCCTGCAATCACTTCGTCGGCTCCGATTTCGTGAAATGCGTTGATTAGACCCTCGCCAAAAGCCACAGTAACGGTGCCATATTTCTTGGGAGGTGTCTTAAAAGAGGCATTGTTGCTGTTAGTTGACTGATGGTGCTGCAGCGCCATGTTTTCAATTTTGATGGTCAAGAACTCACCGTACTTCTGCATCTCGTTGAGAATCGTTCCGGGAGTGAAAGTATGCACATGCACCTTAACAATTGTGCCCTCGCGGAAGGCCACCACCGACTCACCCACTTGGTTGAGATAATCGAAGATAACATTCTCATCGAAGGTGTCTAAATCAACTTTGGAGCGCATCAGGCGGAGCAGGAACTCGGTGCAATAGCCGAATTCAAGTGTGCTGTTTTCGTCAAACTTGTTTAGTTCTATGGTAGGAACTGGTGCTGTGGTTTTGGTCTCTATTTCCTCTTGTGAAATCTTGCCGTTAAGGGCATCGTTCATGCCACGGAAAATACTCAGCAGTCCTGCACCGCCGCTGTCTACCACACCTGCGTTTTTCAGCACTTGCAGCAATTCAGGTGTATGGTCGAGGGAAGTCTGCATAGCTTCCAAAAGAGTCTTGAAATAGTGGTTCAAATCGTTATGGGCATCAGCATTGGCCGCACCTTCACGAAGTACGGTAATGATAGTGCCTTCGACGGGTATGGGAACGGCTTTGTAAGCCTCTGAAACCGCCTCCCCCATCGCTTTTGCGAAGATTTGTGCGTCAGCCACAATTACGTCTTGCAATCCTTTGGCCAAACCTGCAAAGATGCGGGAAAGAATCACACCTGAGTTGCCTCTTGCGCCCAATAGCATTCCTGACGAAACTGCAGAAGCTACTTCTGAGAGCGTGTTGAAACGGTTATTCAGCGCTGCACAGCCAGCTTTAAGAGTCATAAGCATGTTGTCGCCAGTGTCACCGTCAGGGATAGGGAAGACATTCAGGTCGTTGATGGCGTTTTTGTCCTTGCTCAACGATACTGCACCTTGCCGCAGCATGTCGGCAAAAACCAGGCTATTTATTTCAATTGTGTTCATTGGATTTCTTTTTCATCACATGGCGCTTGTAAGATGGAATCTTCATCAGTTGCCAGAATATGAAAGGCTGAAGTGCGTAGGAAATCATTATCGTTGAAGCCATTCCAATGAGGGTGATGAGGCCGATGGAACGGATGGCCGGATGAACGGCAAAGAGGAGCGAAGCTACTACCATAACGAGAATAACCGCTGAGAAGAAAATGGCCACTTTGTGCCAGGTGAGCAGATTTTTGTCTCCTGTTCGTGCCTCCGCCAATAAGCCCTCCATGATGAAGATGCTGTAGTCGACACCCACGCCGAAGATGAAAGTGGCAATAACAATGTTGATAAGGTTGAATTCCAAGCCGAGTAGTGCCATGTAGCCTTGCACCATAAACCAGCTGAGCACCATGGGCAGGAAGGAAATCAGAGCGGTGATGAGGTTGCGGAACGAAACCAGCAGGATGATTAACACGAACAATGATGAAATCCATACCGCGATGTTGAAGTCGTCGTGGATGATTTCAACCATACTCTTGCAATAATAGAACGGCTCAAGTACGAAGGTCTTGGGGTTGGTGACCAGGACGTCGGTTACAATGTCCTTCTCGTCAAAGCTCATGGCGACATCGGTGAATACCATGTATTGATTGTCGGCATTGCATTCAATGTAGTTGCCCAAAAGGTTGTCGGGTATGATACCGCTTTCCAATAGCGAAGCAGGTTCGTAATCGGCGTTGAGCAGGTCTTTGAAGTCATAAAACATCATTGGGTTGAGGCCGAACTCTAATGCACCTTTGTCGACCTGCTGAATGGCATACTGCTTTCGTTCTTCAGTCCAGTAGGCGTTCCACGCAGCGATGCGTTGCTCTTGGTCAGCTTGGGTGACGAAGAGTTTTGGAATCATTTCGGTGTAGTTGTGTACCAGCCCCGCTTTCGACAGGGAGTCGAGGAGGATCATCAGGGATTTATCGGCCTTGAGGGCTTCGTCAATGTTGGTGCTGACGGTGGCAAAATACAAATGGAAGAAACCGTCGTTGTTCTTGGTGTTGTAAAGTCCTTCGGCTTCCACCTCAGCAGGTGAGTTGTAGTCGAGGTTGCGCAGGTCGCTGTCGAATTTCACTTTATGTGAGAAGATGATGCCCACAATCATGATAACCACAATGAGAACCAGGAACCAAGGCTTGCGGTCGAAAGGCAGGTTGTTGAGTCGCGAGATGCGACGGAAAGTGTTGTTGTGGCTGTCGGCCTTGATGGCAGGCAGAAAGTGTGGCAGGAAGATGAGCGAAAAGAAGGTGCTTCCCAGCAGGGCAAACGAAGCAAAGAGGCCGAAGTCGCGCAGCAAGTCGCTTTCGGTGAACAGCAGGCTGCAAAAAGCACCTACTGTTGTGATGCAGCCCAAAAACACGGGTGTCGACTCGTCGCGCAGCATTTTTTCGGGGTCGCCTACGAAGAAGTGGTGGATGAGTACATGGAGGCAGTAGCTGATGGCTACACCGAGTACAATGGCACCTAAGCCCAAGGCCATAAGCGACATCCCTCCTTTAATCCAATAAATACAGGCCATCGAGAAGGCGGCACCATAAAAGATAGGTATCAATAGCTTCCAGATAAACTGGAAACTTCGGAAGCAGAATCCGATAAGGATAAGGATAAGAATGATGGAAATGCCTACTGTCAGGACGAGGTCGGAACGGATGCGCCCTGCGTTAGACACGCTGCCGATAGGGTCGCCGTGGGCGTGTACTTTCACGTCGGGATGGGTGGCCTCAAACTCTTTTTGAGCACGCCTAAGCATCCGGCTGAACTCAGTTGACGACCATGAGTCTAACGAACGGAATGCGGGTGCAAGGTAGGCGATGGCTACGGTGCTGTCGGGGCTGAAGAGGTGCCCATCAATCATGTTGTAGCCCTTTGTGGCACTAAGCAGCACGTCGCCAAGCACTACGCTGCGCAGGTTAAGTGGATCGTAGGCAATGGCTTGGGTGACTTCGCCGGTTTCGTCTTCCACCATCTGTTCATAGTTGACCCACATTTGCGTGCGGATTGCCTCTGGCTCCAAGACTTTATCGAAATCGTGGTAAGCGGAAGTGTCGATAAAGGTGGGGATGTGTTCAATCACAAAATCCAAGGCGTTGATGGCCGTTTCGGGCTCCAATTTGTACAATACATTGGAGATTAGGTGCTTCGAAGAGTCTTTCTGAAAGAGTAATTCGACAAATTCATCGGTTCTCTCCCCTAAGACTTCGGGCGAAAGACGTTCGTCTCGGGATGTCATCTGGATGTAAATCTTGTCCTTCAACTCAATGGAGCTGAAAGCAAGTTGGCTCTCGACGTTCGACTCGGGAAGGAGTTTGGTGATGTCTTCTTCATAGTGAAGCCTCAGCCCAAAGATTAAGAAAAGTATTGAGGTTGAGGCTAATATTATATACAGTAGAGTCTTGTGCTTGCTGAAATAATGATAGATAGGTAAGAATATTTTGTGCATTGTTTTTCGCGTTTGAATAAGAGTGCAAAGATACACCATTTTTTGTTCGGTTAGGAAGAATTTTCTATTTTTGCTGCCAATAAAATTGTCGTTATGCATGTCTATAAGCACGAAGTAAAGTATTATGAATGTGACCGCATGGGCGTGACCCATCACTCCAATTATGTCCGTTTCATGGAAGAGGCCCGCGTGGACTATCTTGACCATTTGGGATATGGTTTCGATAAGATTGAAACAGAAGGTGTTTTCTCGCCAGTTGTTTCCATACAATGCAGTTATAAAAGCCCCACGACTTTCAAGGATGTCGTCGAAATAGAAGTTGCCATCAGTAAGGTCAGCGAAATGAAATTTGATTTCACCTACACGATGCGTGTGGGCGACAAGTTGGTGTGTGCCGCACAAAGCACGCATTGTTTCACCGAAAACGGGCGCCCGGTGGCAATTTCGAAACGTTTGCCGAAACTGTTTCAGATGATTCAGGAGCAAACCCTCCATCAGTAAAGCCATGAATGCTGAATTGAAACAATACATTGAGCGGGAGATTATCCCGCGTTACGACCATTTTGACAAAGCGCATCAACGCGACCATGTTCTCATGGTCATCCAACAGAGCATGGACCTCGCTTCGCGTCTGGATGTTGACAAGGATATGGTATATGCTATCGCCGCTTATCACGATACAGGCCTTTGCAAGGGTCGCGAGCTTCATCATGAAGTCTCTGCGCAAATCATCAAGGCTGACTTGCAGCTGCGGCGATGGTTTACTGAAGAGCAAATTCAGATTATGGCGGATGCTGCTGAAGACCATCGGGCATCAGCAAAACGGTCTCCACGTACGCTCTATGGCCGTATCGTAGCAGAGGCCGATCGCTTCATCGACCCTGTTACCATTGTCCAGCGCACCTTACAATATGGCTTGGACCATTATCCTGAACTTGGCTGCGAAGAACAATACCATCGGGTGGTGACCCACCTGAAAGAAAAATATGGGCGTAATGGCTATCTGAAGTTGTGGTTCTCCGATTCTCCCAATGCCGTCCGACTGGAACAGTTACGCCAGCTTATCGATAATGAGGATGAACTGAGACGTTTGTTTGAGAATCTGTGGGTGGGTTAAACCCAAAAAAGCCAAAGCGTTTCCACTTTGGCTTTATCATGGTGTACCGAATTATTTCGGTCCTTATTCAGGATTGCTGGCTGGCTCGCTGGTGGCAGCAGGAGTTCCCATGTCAACGGCATCCGTTGCAGGAGCCGAAGGCATCGTGTTCTCGATTTGCTGACGCATTTCCGTATCGAACACATCGCCCGACTTGACGCTCTTGGGGATGGTGATGCTTGAAATGAGGCACAATACCACCAAGATTCCTCCCATGGTCCAAGTGGCCTTTTCAAGGAAATCGGTCGTCTGGCGAACGCCCATCATTTGGTTGGCACCACCAAAATTGGACACCAAACCGCCACCTTTTGAGTTCTGAACCAGAACAATCAAGCTTATTAATACGCTGACAATCAAGATTAAAATTACTACTAACGTGTACATCTTTATTGGTTTAATGTTTGACTTTCTTCGACCCTTTCAATTTGGGCTGCAAAATAACGACTTTTTTCTGGATATTTCAAGCCTAATTTTTGATAAATTGAAATTGCCTTATCAAAATAGCCCTGTTTCTCATAGATTTTGGCCAATGTTTCGCTAACGATGTTCTCTTGGTCGATGATGCTGTTTTGGGCCACCGAGATGGGATTGTAGAACTCAGCTTTCGGTCTTGTGATACTTGGGTTCTCCAATATAAACTTGTCTATCAGTTCTTTGCGCGAGAGTTTTTTAGGCTCTGCCTCGTTTTGCTCTTTCCGTTGCTTTTCTAGTTCAAGTTCTTTCAAGCGAGCCGCTATGATGGCTTTCAGTTCATCGAGTGATTTGCGTTTTTCATCCAACAAGGCCATCTCGGCGGAGAGTTCCTCATGACTGCCGCTGAGGTCGATTTCCGGGATGATGAAGACCTTCTCTCGGATGATATTGCTGTTTTCTTCTTCTGTTTCAACGGATTCCATTGAGGTGGATGCGTTGTCAGATGGAATGAATTCGTCAGGCAAAGCGGGAGTTTCGGGTTCACTTTCGAGGCGGTGGCGGGCAATTAATGAGAAAAGGCGCAGCTTGTCGCGGTTGGGCATAATGGCAGCGGCATATTTCAACTGGCTGTCATAGCGCTGGTCGTTGGTGTTTTGGTATGCAATGGCCAAAAGCACTTGACCTATAGAGAAATAGGGATAATCAAGTGTTAGCTGTTCTATGCTGCTAACAGCTTCGCCTTTCAGCCTTTCCGGCATCCTCATGTATCCTATGACTTGCTTGCTGTCCATGTTTACCAGTTTACCAATGCTTTGTTGAATATGTCTTCCACCAAGGCTTCTATGATGGTGGATGTAAGGTTTTCCTGCACGGCGTTGAGGTCTTGGTCGCTGGGATAGTCCTCGTATTGTGAGAAACTTTGCTCAAAATCTTTTGTTTCGTCGAAACGGTTGCTGAAGCGCACCTTCACGGTGATGGTGAGGCGGTTCATGGCTGCGGTTTGTGCAGCTGTGATGGCTACGGGTGAGGTTCTGTAGTCGGTGATTTCGCCCTCGAAGGCCAGGTCGCCTCCTGCCTCAATCATTTCCAATGGGGTTTGGTTCATTACGGCATCGCGCAGGGCGGAGCTGAAGTCGTTGCTCAGCAGGGGATTGACGAGTTGGGCGTGGTTGGGGAAATAGGCTACCGAAACGGTTTTGGCTTCAGGGGGTATGGAAGCTCCCGTGAAGGAATAGATGCCGCATCCATGACAAACGAATGCCAATGCCATCACCAAAAACGCTATCTTCGCCTTGCTTCTCATAAGTCGATTTGATATTCGTTGATTTTTCGATATAAGGTGCGCTCGCTGATGCCTAATGCTTTGGCAGCGTCTTTGCGCTTGCCTTTGTGGGCTTCCAGCGCCTTGATGATCATTTCTTTCTCGTGTTGTTCCAACGAGAGGGTCTCAGGCATGTTGCCTGATTTGTAATGCCCTGTTTCTTCGGCAGGGAAGAACTCTGTGAATTCCTGCTCGCTGACTTCGGGCTCGTCGTGGCTCACGCGGGTCACCACCGTGTCGCCGATTTGGGTGACGGGTGTGGCTTGCACGTAGTTGGTCTCCATCGGATGTCCGTTGCTCATGTTGTTTACCTGGGCGCGCAGCTCAGCGATGTCTTTCTTCATGTCGAAGAGGACACGGTAAAGCAAATCGCGTTCCGACACCCCGTCGGGAGTGTCCTCTCGGGGCAACAGCACGGGAAGGTTGCTTTGCACGCGGTTGGGCAAGTATTTGACCAGGGTTTCTGAAGTGATGTTGCGTTCGGTCTCCATTATGGAAATCTGTTCGGTGATGTTCTTCAGTTGGCGCACGTTGCCGTCCCAGCGATAGTTTTCCAGCGTCTTCATCGCATCTGGTGCCAATGTGATGGCGGGGATGTGGTTGCGTTCGGCAAAGTCGGCGGCGAACTTGCGGAACAACAAAGGAATGTCGCCTTTGCGCTCACGTAGGGCCGGGATATGGATAGGGATGGTGTTCAACCTATAATATAAGTCCTCGCGGAAACGTCCTTTCTCGATAGCCAAAGGTAGGTCAACATTGGTGGCCGCAACGATTCTGACGTCGGTCTTCATCACCTTTGAGCCACCCACGCGGATGAACTCGCCGTTTTCCAATACGCGCAACAGACGGGCTTGGGTGGAAAGAGGCAACTCGCCTACCTCATCCAGAAACAAGGTTCCTTTGTCGGCAATTTCGAAATAACCTTTACGCTCGCCAACAGCTCCGGTGAAAGCTCCCTTCTCGTGACCGAACAGTTCCGAGTCGATGGTGCCTTCCGGGATGGCCCCGCAGTTAACGGCAAAGTATTGTCCGTGTTTGCGGGTGCTGTTTTGGTGGATGATTTTCGGAAACACGTCCTTACCCGTGCCGCTCTCGCCCGTGATGAGCACGGTGAGGTCGGTGGCGGCCACCTGCGATGCGATGCCGATGGCGCGGTCCAACGCTGGGTCGGTGCCGATGATGCCGAAGGTCCGTTTTATTGCTTGTACGTCCATTATCTCAAAACTCCTCCCAACTGCTGTTCAAACGCGCCTTGAATCTTGCCCATCGTCTTCTCAATCACCTTGTCGGTGAGGGTGGTGGTGGGCGACATCAGCACGAAGCTCATGGCATACTGTTTCTTGCC
>JAILDR010000095.1 GCA_024689285.1 Bacteroidales bacterium
CACGGCGGCGCGGATGACGATACAGTGTTGAACGGAGTCGGGTAGATAGAACAGGTCCTCCGGACTGGTCAGGATGGTGTAGATGTTGGAGTGGGAATATAGGCTGCTGTCGAGCCACAAGGGTTGCTCATAGAGGCGCGAACCGGAGTCGGGTGTAGTGCCATTGGTGGTATAACGCACGTGGTGAAGGCTGGAAAGACATTCCAGCGACAACGGAAAGCTGGTTTCATAGAAACCGCCAGAGGCGGAGAAAGAAACTTTTTCTTCCTCCGCTTGGCCGTAGGTCATCAGGGTGAGCCCAAGAAAAAAAGCCAAGATCAAAGTCGTTTTATGAGTGCCGTTTCTCATGGCTCAGAAGTTTATTTCTCAATAGCAATTTCTATGAGTTTGGTGTTGACAACACGACCGTCCCAGGTTGGGCAAAGCATGATTTTCAGCCAACCCAGACGTGATGTGCCGTTTTTGGTGAGTTTGAAGCCAATGTATTTTTCTTCATCGGTCGGGAAATTCCAGCAATGGTAGATATGTTTGGTGTGGGAACCCGTAACAATCTGTTCTTCTTCGTTAGGACTATCCATCAAAGTATATTCAATGTCTTCTCTGAATAGGAAGGTAGAGTTTGTATATTGGAAATGGTCCTCTAAACAGAGATGATCATTGAAATCATTAGCAGTGATTTCAAAAACAGTGGTGGTGCTGACCGGGTCGTTTTCCTCTATTTTACCGCACGTGGAATATGTGTAGTTATAGATTATTTGTGTCCAATCGTTATAAGTGGTCGTTGTGGTGTCGCGATGGCTGAAGCTTTCTTTTTCGACACTTTCTCCGTGAATACTGATTTGCATTTGGCCATTTAAGCAGTGTAAGGTGAGTTCCTGAAATTGTCCAATAGCCAAGGGACCGTCGTAATACGTTTCAATTTTTATGTCATCCGTCCCGTCACCGTCGAGGTCTAAAATGAAGGGAAGCCAATGCTCGTCAAATCTCATAATGGTGTTGTAGGTGGTGACGATCATCCCCATGGTATCGCCAAAATGGATGCCATCGATTACGACAGGTATGGTGTCGTTTCCGTTAGGTATGGTGTCAGTAGGTTGGTCATTGTTTTGGTCGTTATTCGGAACGGGGTCTTTTTTGCATGAGCTGATGAGGCTGATGGACAGCAAAGCCAATGCAATTAAAAACGGAATGTGCTTTTTCATGTCTTATTGGTTTTAGATTGTTGTAATACTATGAGTTTCTGTGTTTATTTTGCAAAAGTAATAAAATAAATCATATCTCGTTGATGATCTCTTCAAAACTCCGTTCGTCCTCCAGTCCGTTCATCTTCTCTTGTTTGATGCGCGACTTGCGGCGGGCATAGCTGTTTGTTTGCAGGTTCATCAGGATGGAGATGACTTGGTTGCTGAAGCCTTGCTTGGTGAGACAACAAATCTGCAAGTCGCTCTTGGTGAGGGTGGGGTACTTCTCCATGAGCCGTTGGGTGAAGTCGCCGTAGACTTTGTCGATGAGAGTCATGAAGTCGTCCCACTCATTTTCTTTCAGGTCGAAATCCAAGGTTGAGGCTGTGATTTGCTCGGTGAGAGCCAAGCCTGTGACATAGACCTTGTTCTTCTTCAGCTCCAGTTCCAATTGGTTCTTCATTTCCTCAGCTTTCAGCTTGGCGCTTAATGTCTTCTGTCGCAAGAGCAGCAACACTACAGCCAAAGCCACCACCAAGCCGATGAGGATGAGGTAGAGATAAAGGCTCCTCAGTTTCTGTTCGGCTTGCAAGGTGTTTTTCTGCATCTGGAGGTCATATTCCCCTTTGATGCGCTGCACTTGTTCGCTTCGGTGCTCGCGGTCGGCCTGCATCA
This sequence comes from Bacteroidales bacterium, assembly GCA_024689285.1. Next base: position 1,857 of record JAILDR010000095.1, read on the forward strand.
TGTTCTCGTTGAATAGCTCATGGCATTCCAAAGCCTTTTGGTAATCGCCCTCAAACTGATGGAGGTAATAGAGACTCTGGTAGGCCGACATACGCACGCCTGCCATCTCGTTGTGGGTGGCTTCGGTGAGGTAGACGATAGCAAGGCTGTCCTGTTCCAAATAATAGTAGGCCAAGCCCAAGGTCAATGGACTGTCGCCTTGGGCACCAGCAGCGCGGGCGCGTTTAACCCGTTTAATCACTTCGTTGTAGTCCTCTTTCACCAGAAACACGTCGCGGCTCGATTCCAAAAGAATCTCGTTTTCCATGGTTTTGTCGTTCAAGGCTTTGGCGAGAGCGAGGGCTTCTTCATAATGCTGTTCTGCTGGATCGATGTCGCCCAACGAGGCTGCAGCCCGACCGCAGTTGCGCAGGGCGTTCATTAATAAGGTGGAGTCGTTGAGTTCGCGGGCCAATGTAACGGCATCGGTATGCAGCGGCAGAGCTTCTGCAAACAGTTCGTGTTTCCAGTAGCAGAAGCCGAGGTTGTCCTCAATCTGGGCTTTTAGCCGTTTCACCTCCGGCTTTTCTTGATTGCATCGGCCAATGTCAATCAGCGCCTGGCTGAACGACTCAGCGGCTTCTTCCGACTGTTTGGCAGCACGCTGTTCAAGGCCTTGCTGATAATGCGTCTCCGCTTCTTTGAGCCAGCGCGCCTCGTGGCGGCAGGCCGAAAGACCTGCCACCATTATGAGTAACGCAAATATGATACATCGTGCTTTCATTGTTTCACAAATTTCACGGTTTGTTCGCCCACGCTGAAGAAATACATGCCCGTGGACAGGTTGGAAATATCAATCTGTTGGGTTTCGGTTGTGATTTTGCCTTGCAGCAGGGTCTGGCCCATCAGGTTGGTGATGCGGTAGGTTTGTTCTGGTAGAGACGTCTCTACGAACAAGACGCCTGTGGCGGGATTGGGATAGACCGCGAAGGCAGCATCATCCGTTTCGTCAAGGCCGAAATGGTATTGGTTGTAAATTTCGTCGCAATCCTTTTCACCGAGTTTCAACATTAGGTCGCCATTGAGCCAATAGCAGCGCATTCCTTCCACACGGTAGCCTTTGCCGCGCGTCATCAGTTTTTCTGGGAAGAAACTGGTCAGATGCCCTATGGTGCTGATGAGCGTGCCGCTGAAGAGGTTGCCAACGTCACCAATGGTCATTCTCTTGTAAGGGATGCCATCAATCATATAGGTTTCCATTTCGTAAACGCGGATGACGATGGTTTCCAACCCCACTTTGATTTCCCATTCGTCGCTTTCTTCGGCACTAAAGTCGTACAACAAAGTGAAAGCTTGAAGTTCTTTGTTCCACCAATAGACCTCACCGTTTTCTTCATAGACATATTCGTGTGTCACTTCGGTGATTTCGCTGCGGTCGTAGTGCGTGTTGCTACGCACGATGACTTTGGGGCGTTTTTCATTGATGGTGGTGTCGCCTGTGCATTGCAAGTGTTGGTATGTGATACTGCCGTCGTCATTGAGGATTTCGTAAAACCATTCCGCACCCACGAAGATAAGTCCATCGGTGCCGAAGATGGGATAGCCGTCGTTCACGAAAGGCTCGTGATCCATCATGAAAACGGTACTTCCATTGTTAAGTTGATTGACGAAAGCAGCTGTCTTCATGTATTCTTTGTCCACTGGCAGGCCGAAACCTTCATCGGGAGCCACGGCTTGGTCGAAATAACAGTTTCGGATGACGGTCATGTTGCCGATATGTGCCAAAACTCCACCTTTATGATATGCATTCATTTCACCAACATGATAGCAATTTTTGACATAAATTGTAGAACTTGATCCCACATTGCCTACGATACCCCCTGCATAATTAGAGGTGCTTGTCTCGTGAATGTCGATATCATGGTTGCTATAGCAATTCAGTATGCTGAGCGTATCGGCAGAACTGGCGCCAGCAACACCTCCGACAATTTGATTCATTGGTGGGGTGACATACCCTGTGGCATCTGTATCTCCAAGACCTTTGATGAATGCTTTGTTATGGCAATGCTCTATCTGGACTTTGCCATGTTTTCCATCGGCATTGCCAACTCTTCCGACAATACCTCCTGCGTACGCTTTACAAAAAGATGAGAATTGCCACAGTTTGATCGTGCCAGTGGTAGCGCAATCAAAAACATCTGTTGCCCCCATAGAATCATCGCATAGAAGAACTCCCACAATACCGCCCAAAGTGTTTTCGAGTCCAAACAAATCAATATCGCTTGTGCATTTTTCGATACGACATGATTGTGCTTCGCCAACAATTCCACCAAATGCGGCATATTCACTTGTCCATTGTGTGCTGTTTTGGTCAGAAGTAATCGTGCCTGCGAAATGGCAATTGAAGAAAACAGAATTGACCGCTTTTCCTGCTAT
>JAILDR010000036.1 GCA_024689285.1 Bacteroidales bacterium
GAAGGCCATTATTCCGTTGTTGGAGGAAGGTGGCAATCTCGTGAAGATTGAGGATTACACAAACAAGGTGGGCTTCTCGGAACGCACCAACGAAGTCATCGAGCCGAAACTCTCTATGCAATGGTTCTGCAAGATGGGTGAGCTGGCGAAACCCGCCCTCGATGCCGTGATGAACGGCGACATTAATTTCCATCCTGAGAAGTTCAAGAACACTTACGCCCACTGGATGGAGAACATCAAAGACTGGTGTATCAGTCGCCAGCTTTGGTGGGGGCACCGCATTCCGGCTTGGTACCTGCCGAACCACGAATTTGTGGTGGCACACAATGCCGACGAGGCTTTGAACATCGCTCGTCAAAAATTCCCTGATTTGAATCTGACTGCCAACGACTTGAAGCAGGACGAAGACGTGATGGATACGTGGTTTTCCTCGTGGTTGTGGCCGATCTCCGTGTTCGACGGCATCCGTCACCCCGACAATTCGGAAATCAACTACTATTATCCGACGGCGGTTTTGATAACGGCCCCCGACATCATCTTCTTCTGGGTGGCGCGTATGATCATGGCTGGTGAGGAATACCAAAACGAAGTGCCGTTCAAGAATGTGTACTTCACGGGTATCGTGAGAGACAAGTTGGGTCGCAAGATGTCCAAGTCGTTGGGCAACTCGCCTGACCCGATCGAGCTCATCGACAAGTTCGGTGCCGATGGCGTGCGCATGGGCATGATGCTTAGTGCCCCTGCCGGCAACGACATCCTCTTCGACGAGGCCCTCTGCGAACAAGGCCGCAACTTCTGCAACAAGATTTGGAACGCCTTGCGTCTCGTGAAAGGCTGGAACGTGGACCAAAACGCCGCCCAGCCCGAGGCCGCCAAGATGGCCGTGAAGTGGTTTGAGGCCCGCTTCAACCAAGTATTGGCCGAGACCAACGACAACATCGACAAGTACCGCCTCAGCGACGCCTTGATGGGCATCTACAAGCTCACTTGGGACGACTTCTGCTCGTGGTACCTTGAGATGGTGAAGGCTCCGCAAGGTCAGGGCATCGACCCCGTCACATACGCCGCCACCATCAAGTTCTTCGAGAGCCTGATGCTCTTGCTGCACCCCTTCATGCCATTCATCACCGAGGAAATCTGGCACGCCATCGCCGAGCGCAAAGAAGGAGATGATATCATCATCGCTCAGCAGCCTAAACTGCAAGCAATCGACGAGCAGATTCTGAAACAGTTCGAGTTCACCCAAGAGGTCATCAACAACGTCCGCAAGGTGCGTTCTGACAAGAACATCGCCTTCCGCGATGCCATTCAACTCGTGGTGAAGGGCACGGCCAACAAGGACTTCGACTGCGTCATTGCCAAGCTCTGCAATGTGAGTGAAGTGAGCTATGTGGCTGAGGCTCCCTCCGGTGCCTTCGGCTTCATTGTGGGCAGCACCGAGTTCTTCGTGCCGCTCACCGGCAGCGTCGATGTGGAGGCCGAAATAAAGAAGCTGGAAGAGGAACTGAAATACGCCCAGGGCTTCCTGAAGAGCGTTGAAGCAAAGCTCTCCAACGAACGCTTCGTGAGCGGTGCTCCTGCTGCCGTTGTCGACAAGGAACGCAAGAAGAAAGCCGATGCCGAAGCCAAAATTGCTGTGATTGAACAGCAGCTGGCGGGGCTGAGGAAGTGACACAAATGTGAAATTTAAGTCAGAGTTAGGTTAGTGTTACCTCAGAGTCCACTCAAAGGCCGATGGGTTTACCATTCATGATAAACGCCTTCCGCTTCAACGACGGATGTGGTGCTGAACCATCCGATGGCATCGCAGTTGGAGAAGACGTTGGAAGCAGTTGCAGGGAAGGCTCCCATGATAGGATTGACACCGACAGCAAGTTTTTGGCTGACGAGAAAATACATATAGTCTTTGGTGATGCTGTAAAGCTTAAGCTTTACCACATCGCCTTCATGCAGATAGGAATTGTTCATCACGCCCACAGGAATTTCCATATTGTCCTCCAGCATTTCCTGACCGTTGAAGTAATAGCCCGCATATCCTTGCATGGGGAACAAATCAAAGAGTTTCGATGGACGGTTTTTGAAACGGCTCCCGTTGAGGTAAAGTTCCACATTATAGACGATATTCGGGTCGTCGAGCGTCTGGAAATATGGGCAGATGCATACTGCGGCCGAATCGTCAACAAAGGGGATGCCTTCTTCGTTGCGTAAGGGAAGCAATCCCAAAGAGTCGATGTGGCTGACGTTGTTGGGCATTTTTGAGTCGGCATACATGTGAATGGGCCTGTCGTATAACTCGTTCTCGTCAACAGTCACTTCCAAATGGTACCAACGGTTCTTCAAGCCTGCCACTGAGTCGGTTAGGTAATGGCCGGGTTTGTCAAGTTGTTCATGATACCAAATCGTATCTTCGTTGTCATTATAAGTGACAAAAACTTCGGCTCCTGTTATCATTTTCGTCCCGTGTGAATATAGTTCTGACGAATAGCTCAGTACAACTTTGTGCCTTTTGTATTCGTTGGTAAGGTAACCCTCCACGACAGGAGCAATCTTTTCCTCAGGCGGGTCAATGGCAATGTCCTCTGTGCAGGCTACAAAGCCTAAAAGAGGGAGTCCGATAAACCAGGCCAAAAGGCGTTTTGAAATATTTTTATATCCAATCATTGTTGGTAAGTTGTTGAAAAATCAGTAATTATCAAGAAATATGGTTTCTATCCAAGTAACGGAGGCTGTCATGAACCAGCCCACGGCCTTGTCAGAAGGTTGTATGTTGGTGGTCACGTTGGCAGGAGCGCCCAGCATGGGATTGCTTCCTGACGACATGGAGATGCAATAGACGTAATATATGTAATCGGGAGGGATGCTTTGCAGCCCAGCTCGGATGCGATCGCCTACTTTTAATTTGCTCTTCAAGAAATAATACATGGGTATTTCCTTGTTCTCAGCTAGCATTTCGGGACCGTTGATGTAGTAGCCGGCATAACCGCCCACGGGCATCATCATCTGTTGCACCAGCGAGTCGATGACGAGAGTGTCGTTTTTGTAAATCAGCGGCATATATGTAATGTTGGGGTCGGGGAGGCTCTGGAAATAGGGGATGACCCATTCTACCGTGTCGTTGAAAAAGACGGTTGGAGTGGTATCGTTGGTGCCGCTGTAGGGCTTGATAACCAGGCTGTCGATTTGGTCAATATTGTCGGCCAAGATACTTTCCGAAAATAGACTGATGGGTTCGCTGTCGCCGCCGGGTATCTCGATGTGGAGTCGGTAAAGGGTATTTCGCTTACCGGCCGTGCTGTCGGTTAAATAATGTCCTGGGTTTTCCATATCTTCGTGATATACAATGGTGTCTACGCCGTCGGTGACATATACCAGAGCTCCGGTCACCATTCGGATTTCATCTTGATTATAAAAGTCAGCGGTATAGCTCAGAATGGTTTCGTGCTGCTTCAGTTCGTCGGACAAATAGGCCTCCACGCCAATCATGGTATCGCCTTCTTCCACGTCAATTACGATGTCTTCGGTGCATGAAACCAAGAACAAACTGATGAGAAACAGTGTTTTGTGCCAGCTTTTCATTGCGTTCAGAATTTGAAGTTGTAGGTTAGCGAAGGCACGATGGAGAAGAGGTACATGTTTTTGGTAACCATTGCTCCTTCCTCGTCGGTGTCGAAGGTGATGGCCCAAGTGTTATGGCGAGCGTATGCGTTATAGATTGACAGGTTGATGTCGTGCTGCCAACGCTTTTTGGGGTTGAGCTTGCCAAGCTTGCATGTGAACGACAAGTCAAGTCGGTGGTAGTCTGGATAGCGGCTTTCGTTGCGGTGGCCGTTGTACACGGCATAGGTCATGCCGTTGATGGTGTATTGTCCGCAAGGGAAGGTGACGGGTTGGCCTGTGTTGTAAATCCAGTTGGCGCCCAAGGTGATGCGAGGCGAGAGTTCATAACTGGCTACAATGGCTATGTTGTGGGGGCGGTCATAGGGTGAGAGGTATTCTTTCCCGTGGCTGATCCCTTTGATGGTGCGGTAACTGCGCGAATAGGTGTAAGAAATCCATCCTGTGAACTTTCCAACGTTTTTCCTGATGAGGAATTCGGCTCCGTAGCTGCGCCCCTTGCCGGAACGTACTTCTCCGTCAATCAGCACGTAGCCATAAGTGATGGCGTTGTCCTTGAAGTCGATGACGTTCTGCATGTTCTTGTAGTAAACCTCCACCGAGGTCTCGATGCCATCATTCATGAAGTTGCGGAAGTAGCCGAGTGCGAATTGGTCGCATTTTTGAGGTTTGATGTTGGGGCTGACGGGGAACCAAATGTCGAAAGGCAGTCCGCCTGTGGCCGACGAGGCGATTTGTGCATACTGTATGGTACGCGAGTAGGAAGCCTTGACCGACGACTTCTCGTCAATACGATACATGGCGGCTATGCGCGGCTCGGGATTAAACTGTGTGTTGAACACCTCGCCGCTGCCATAGTGGATGGTGTCGGTGGCAAGATAGATATAAGGATCCATGACGTAAAAGTCCTCTTCACCAATATTTTGGAAGCAAGAAAGACGTACTCCGGCGCGGATGGTGAGACGAGGGGTGGGGGTGTAGTCGTGCGTGAAATATAAAGCGTGTTCCAGTGCTTTGCGGGTCACTTTTTGGGTTGAGTCTATTTGTAGGTATTGGGCTATGGCACCGCCGCGGTCGAATACCTGACCTTGCAAATAGGATTGGAACCCCGTTGAGAGTCCGAATTTCGACAAGTGTTCCTCGTTCCACACCATAGCAAAGTCGTAGTTGAGGTTGATGGCCTCGGTGCCTGCCTTAATGGAAAAGTCGTAGGGGTTGTAATTCAGGTCGATACCATATCTGTATCGCGAACCAATGATGGAAAGGTTGGAGGTCAGGCGGTCGCCAAAGATGTGGTTCCAACGTAGCGTGGCGCTGGCGTTGCCGTAACCTAGTCCAATCATTCGTTGCATTGAGAACTCGTCGTGTCCATAATAGACTGAGAGGAAGAGACGGTTTTTCTCGTTCAGTACTTGGGTTACCTTGGCGTTTATGTCATAGAAATAGATATTGGATTTGTTCAATTCCTTGATGAACGGCAAGACGAGTCCGGCATAGGTGGTGCGTCCGGCCAGCATCACAGAAGTCTTGTTGTCGAAGAGCGGAGCCTCAAGCATCAATCGGCTTGTGACGAGGCCGATGCCGCCTTGCAAGGAAAAACGTTTCGGCATGTCGTCCTTTATTGTCACGTCGAGCACGGAAGCTAATCGGCCTCCGAAGTTGGCGGGGATGTCGCCTTTGTATAATGTGGCGTCTTTTACTGCATCATTGTTGAACACTGAGAAAAACCCAAGGAAATGCGAGGCATTGTATACGGGTGCGCCGTCAAGTAGAATAAGGTTCTGGTCAGTGGCACCGCCGCGCACACTGAATCCCGACGATCCTTCTGAGGCCGCCTGAACGCCAGGCAGCAGTTGGATGGACTTGATGATGTCCACCTCACCCATCAGTGCTGGAATCTTTTTGATGGTAATCATGTCGAGTGTTTGCACACTCATGGCCATCGCAGATACGTTACGGTCTTTGCGCTCGCTGGTGACCTCAACTTCTGAGAGCGTTTCCGTTTCGGAATGCAGCTTTAGGTTGACGGTTTGCGGCTTGGCCGTGACGTTGATTCTCTTCTCCAAAGTGCCATAACCGACATATGAAATGCGCAAAACGTGTTCGCCCAAAGGCAGTTCCATCTCATAACGCCCGCGCTCGTTGGTAGTGGTGCCTTGCTTCAGATGTTCAACGTAGATGGATACCCCCACCAGCGATTCGTTACTGTCGGCGTCTTTGATAGTACCTGAAATATGGCCTTTTTGTTGTGCCAATACATTGATGCACAATCCGATAAGGCATGTAAAACACAATAAAAGTTTTCGCTTCATCCTTGAAAAGTTGAAAATTTGGTGCAAAGATACAAAACTATGTGGATTATTGGTTGGGTTTTCAAGCAATGCTTTTGAGAGCCACCATTATAATGATTCACTGTTTACCCTGGTGTCTTGTATCCCAACCGATCCATTTTCTCCACTTCTAACGTGGGTTGTCCGAACTCTTCGGTGACTTTGCCCAGCAGCAGATACACGCCGTCGCCTTGGAAAGGCCACGCCTTCAGTGTTTGCGGGAAAAGCACCGTGTCGAAAGTCTCGCCCGTGGCATCGACAAAGGTGGCAAGAGCCATTGGCTCTCCTTTGCAAGTGCGGATATTTTTGACTGTCACTAATTTACCTAACATCCTGTAGCGTTGCCCTACGAAGTTCAGCATTTGGCAAGCCATCAATTCGCCTCGGAAATTGGTTTTCAACAGGTCGAACCAAGTGAGGGAAACGGGGAAGCCGTAAAGTTCTATCTCGTCGTATGCGTTTTGTAAGGCGTTGGTCTTGAAATCGGGGAACTCGAAATGCTGGCTCTCAAGTTGGAAAAGTGTTTCGGGCTGCTCCTTTTTTGCTTGGCTTTTGTTCAAGTGAGCCTGCCACAGCAGTTCGGACTTGGACTTTCGCGTGAAGTCAAACGCGCCGCCACGAATGAGCAATACGAGTTGCTCAATCTTGAAAGAGACCCTCGAAATGAAGTCGTCAAGACTGGCAAAAGGTCCACGCGCTGCGCGATCGGCAATGAATTGCTCCACGAAACTTTGCTCCAGTCCTTGCAGATGAACAAATCCCATGAAAATTGTCCGACCGTTCAAGGTCGTGATGTAATCGCTGTGGTTGACGCAAGGCAGATGAATCTTCGCGCCCATGCGCCGTGCTTCGTTGAAATAGAACCAAGTTTGGTAAAACCCGCCGAAATTGTTAATTACAGCCACTTGGAACTCAAGCGGATAATGGCTTTTGAGGTAGAGGCTTTGATAACTCTCCACGGCGTAGGAAGCGGAGTGGGCTTTTGAGAACGAATAGCCCGAGAACGATTCAATCTGCCGCCAAAGTTCGCGCACCAAGTCATCAGAATAACCTTTTGCCCGGCAATTGTCGAAAAAACGCTTTGTCACCTGCTCAAACTCCGTTTTGTCGCGCATCTTGTGTCCCATCATGCGGCGCAATACATCGGCCTCAGCCAAATCCAAGCCCGCAAAATAATGCCCGACTTTCAAAACATCCTCCTGATAAATCATCACGCCGTAGGTCTCGGCCAAAAGTTCTTTTAGGACAGGGTGCTTATAATCTACAGTATCTGGATGATGAAAGCGGTTGATGTATTCGCGCATCATTCCCGACTTGGCCACTCCGGGTCGGATGATGGAACTGGCCGCCACCAAAGTCTTGTAGTCGGAGCAGCGCAGTTTGCGCAGCAGGCCGCGCATTCCTGGACTCTCGATATAGAAACAGCCGCAAGTCTCGGCTCTGAGCAACTGTCGTCGAATCAATTCATCCTGTTTCAGTGCATTAATCTGATGAATGTCAATGCGTAAGCCTCGGTTGCGCTCCACCATTTCCACCGCCTCGCGGATGTGGGCGATGCCGCGCTGGCTGAGAATGTCTATTTTTATCAATCCCACTTTTTCGGCGGAATACATGTCGTATTGTGTGGTTGGGAAGCCTTTGGGCGGGAGGTCGAGGGCGGTGAAGTTGGCAATAGGCTCTTCCGTAATCAGCACGCCGCCGGCATGAATGGAGCGTTGACGTGGGAAATCACGGATACGTTCGGCGATGGCGAGGATGTTGCGCCCGATTTCGCTTTGTTGGGCAAAAGCCGTCGGATTGCGTTCCATCTGGTCGATTTCGCCTTTGGGCAGACCGAACACCTTGCCCAGCTCGCGGCAAAGCGAATTGCCCTGAAAAGTGACCGTCGCGCCGAGCAAAGCTACGTGGTCGGCATCGTATTTTTCAAAAATGTATTGGATGACCTTATCCCTGTCGCGCCATGAAAAATCGAGATCAAAGTCGGGCGGACTGCTCCGCATATGGTTGAGGAAACGCTCGAAGTATAAATCCAGTTCTATCGGGTCGACATCGGTGATTTTCAGGCAGTAGGCCACCACGCTGTTGGCACCGCTGCCTCGCCCGACGTGATAGAAGCCCTGCCTGATGGCGAAGCGAACGATGTCCCAGGCGATGAGGAAATAGGCGCAAAACCCCATCTTTTCGATGATGTCCAGCTCTTTCTCGATGCGGCGGTAGGCGTTCTTGTCATGCAGGCCATAGCGGTACGCCATTCCGTCAAATGCCAGTTTGCGCAACAGCTCGCGGTCGTCATAGACATTACCCGTGTAGGTGCGTTTGCTTTTCACGCTGTTGTCCAAGTTGATTTCGCATTCGTTTAAGATGCGCTCTGCATTTTCAATGAGTTGCGGATAGAGGACAAAGGTCGTTTTCAGTCTTTCAAGTGGCAAAAGTATCTCGTCGGGAGCAGCGCAGGCGGCAGGCTCAAGGCGCGAAATCAGCACGTTTTCGTCGATGGCGCGCATACATTGGTGCAACTGAAAATCGTCGGTTTCGGCAAAGGTCACGGGCTGCATCGCTACCAACTTTTCAAAGGATTCGCAATTGTACAGTTTGGTCAGTTGGGAGAAGCGAATGCCGACGAACTCATTTTCTTTCAGCAAGTTTGGCTTCTGTTTTCCGAAAGGGTACACCACGAAGACTTGCTCCCAATCAGGTGCTGTTTCGGGATAGGGTTGCTTGCTGAGGTTGTGTTGCGTCAAGAAACGGTTCAGTTCGGCGAAGCCGGCGTTGTTTTTGGCTAAAGCCACATAGAGCAACTCATTGCCATTGCGAAACTCTACGCCAAGTATGGGGCGTATACCTTTCCTTCCGCATTCCATCACGAAATCAGCGGTTCCCATCGTCGTGTTGATGTCGGTCAAAGGCAAGATGGGATAGCCCATCGCGGCGGCCTTCGTGACCAAGTCTGCAATCGGCATTGTCCCGTAACACAGGCTATTATATGAATGTGCATAAATCATCCCGCTGCCCGATGAATTATTTCCTCCCCAAAGCGCATCTTGATTCTATCCATCGCGGAATAGAGACTCGTCAGTTCGGCGTTGCCGTCAAACAGCGCGAGTTGCGGCGCACCACTCACCAATTCGCTGAAACGCACACCAACGAGCCGAATCATCATCCGGCGGTTGTAGAGGCGGTCGAAGATGCCGTTCACCGTTTCGCGCAACATGTGGTCGAAGGCGGTGTAAGGGATGCGCTGTTGCATATCGTGGGTGTCGAAGTTGGAGTAGCGGATTTTCACCGTCACGCAGCCCGTCAGTTTGTGTTGTGCGCGCAAGTCGAATCCGAGGCTCTCCACCATGCGGGCCAGACATCGCTTTATGGCAGTTATATCAATGGTGTCTTGCTCGAAAGTGCGCTCCTTGCTGATGGATTTCCTCTCCTGATAGGGGCAGACGGGTGTGCTGTCTTGTCCGTTGGCCTTTTTCCAGATGTCTAAGCCGTGCTTGCCAAAGGTGCGCTCCATAGCGATGGGCGGCAGACGACGCAAGGTGCCGATTTTCTCAACACCCATCGAGCGGAGCAGGGTGTAGGTCTTTTCGCCCACCATCGGGATTTTCTGTACCGACAGCGGGTCGAGAAAGCTATTAATATAAGGTGTGGGGATTTGTAGCTCGCCGTTGGGTTTGGCCTGCCCTGTGGCAATCTTTGCCACCGTTTTGTTTTCCGACAGCCCGAAGGAGATGGGCAGCCCCGACTCCTTGATGATGCGTTGCCGCAGTTCGTGCGACCATAGCGAGCAGTCGTGGAAACGGTCCATACCCGTGAGGTCGAGGTAATGCTCGTCGATGGACATTTTCTCATAGACGGGTGCACTGTCGGCGATGATGTTTGTCACTAAACGCGAATAACGGCTGTAGAGTTCCATGTCGCCGCGGATGAACACAGCCTGGGCGCATAGCTGGCGCGCCATCCGCATCGGCATCGCCGAATGTACTCCGAAACGCCGTGCTTCGTAGCTGCAGGTAGATACTACCCCACGGTCGGACATTCCGCCCACTATGACGGGCTTGCCCTCTAAAGAGGGGTTGATTAACCGTTCCACCGAAACGAAAAAAGTGTCTAAATCCAGGTGCAAAATCGTCCTTTCCATTGTTTTTTCTCCTTTTTTTTGCCCAAAATGCTTGTATATTCCAAAAAAGCCGTATTTTTGACGAGTTTTTAATCATAAAATTCGCCATAAAACTAATCAATTTATTTGGAATAAGACAAGAAACAACGGAAATAATTTTTCAAAAAATGTGTAAAACAATGAATGTCAAATGTATAAAAAATACAATCTATGTACTTCAACACGAACATAAAATTCCTTCGTAAGCATCGTCATCGCACACAAGACGATGTGGCTTTCGCTTTGCAAATGAAGCGTTCGACGCTGAGCGGCTACGAAAACGGTGTCTCCGAACCCAACCTTGAGGCTTTGTGCGCTTTCTCGAAATATTTCGGCATCGCCATCGATACATTGGTGAAAGTCGATCTGAGCAGCATCAGTATGAGCCAACTCTCGCAATTGGAGCGCGGCTACGACGTGCACCTGAAAGGCAGCAACCTGCGTGTGCTGGCCACCACGGTCAATAACGACAACAATGAGAACATCGAACTCGTGAGCGAAAAGGCCAAAGCGGGCTACGCCACTGGTTTCGCCGACCCCGAATATATCAAAGTGTTGCCGACGTTCACGATGCCCTTCCTTTCGCGCGACCGCAAGTACCGCACCTTTCAAATCAGCGGCGACTCGATGCTGCCCATCCCTGACGGCTCATACGTCACGGGCGAGTATGTCCTCGACTGGACCTACATCCGTAGCGGCCAACCTTACATCGTGCTGACACAGGACGACGGCATCGTCTTCAAGATTGTGGACAACAAAATCGAGCAGGAAGGTAAACTCAGGATGAACTCGCTCAACCCGCTGTATCAGCCTTACGACTTGTCTGTTGCTGATATTAAGGAAGTGTGGAAATTCGTGCATTACATCTCTGCCGAGATGCCTGAGCGTCGCGAGAACCGCTTCCGCGAGGAACAGCTTCTGCAAACCGTTCAGGAACTGAAGCAGCAGGTAGAGGAGATACAACTGAAACTCAACATATAAACACTTGTCGTTCTAAAATTACAATTTTGGAAACCAATCAAGCCGATAATGGACGGACAGCAATAGATGTCCGGGTCGTTTCATTCGGCACAATATTTGCGGCACTTCTCCGTTTTAGAACAACAATTACATCAAAAATCATCGTTATGAAAAAAGTATTTTTCAGTTTGGTGCTTTTCTGCGGTCTCGCATTGATGGGCACCAGTTGCAAAGACAACAACAATGGAAACAACAATGGCAATGTCACTCCCGAAGTGCAAAGTGGGGAGGTGGCCGTAGGCAACAACACGGCTAACATTGTCACAGCCAAGGCTGTCAACTATGGGCAAAAGAATGCCATCGTCCTTGCGTCAAAGGAGATGACAGCAGCCGAAAACGAAGGCATCGCCATCGTCTTCAACGGTAACATCGTCCCTGGCACTTACAGGATGGGCAGCAACACGAAAGACCCTGTGCCCACCGTGGTTGGCTTCCACGACTTCAATCTTGGCGAGCTGCCCTTCATTATGGGTGCTGACTCCTTGTTTTATGGCGACACCTATTTCTGGATGAACGGCGAACTTTCCGTCGCCGAAAACAATGGTACCTACACCGTCATTTTGTCACAATGTATGGGCACCAACGCCAACGGCTCCAATGTGCATTTGGCTTTGAACTTCAACGGCACACTGCCCACCTACACCTTCGACACGGAGAACAAGTTCAAAATTAGCAACACCGAAAGCCCTGTCGGACTGGCGGGCATTACTGCACTCAACGGATTGAGTTCATTGGGGCTCGACGTGAAGTCGATGCTCTTTATGTCGGCTGACCGCAAACGGTTCTTCATCGTCAGTTACTTGGGTGGTCAGGTCGTTGATGGCGAATATAGCCTCGGCTATATCGGCACACCTTATCTGCCCAAATTCCCCTGTGTACACGTTGCCCTTGACGGCGATTTCTGGACCTTCCAACCGCAAACGGGTTACATTGCAAAGGATGGCACCTTGAAAGTCGTCACCAATGAAGACGGCACCAAGACCGTCACGATGGAAAACCTCAAACTCAAAAACGTTGAACACGACAGCGAGTTCTTCTTCCCCATCCTCGACGGCGAACTGCAATATCACGGTTATATGTATGAACTGAGCTTGTAAGTAAAACTATAAAAGAAAAAGAGGTGCTTCCTTGTGTGGGGAGCACCTCTTTTTTTAGGCTTATGCCACTTTGTTTTTCTTTTTCCAGCAGAGGAACAGCACCAATCCCAGTAGGGTAATGGCAGCACCAATGCAGTAACCAACAGAGCGAGGGAGAAATGACCCTAATCCGCCGTCGGAGGTTTTGGCGACGAAAAGGAAACAACCGGTCACCATAGTCATGAAAAGCGCGGGAATGAGGGTGATGAGATACCAGAGTTTACCTTTGTTTTTGTATAAGTAAACTGAGATAGCCCAAAGTGTTACGGTGGCCAGAACCTGGTTGGCCCAGGCGAAGTAACGCCAGATGAGTTGAAAACCTTTTGCATCGGAGATGCTGTAAACCAGGATGAGTGCCGTAACTGCAAACATGGGGATGGCGACAATCAATCGGTTCTTGATGGGCTTCTGGTCGAAGTTTATGAAGTCGGCGATGATGAGTCGTGCAGAGCGCAGGGCGGTGTCGCCAGAGGTGATGGCTGCACTGATGACACCCAAGATGGTGATGGTGGCGATGACAGGCGTGAACCAGGTGTTGGCGATGATGCCCACAATGGCGGCGCCACTCTTGCCGGTAACGTCAACAACGCTGTCGGGGCCAAAGAAATAAGCGGCGGCAGCGGCCCAAATCAAGGCGACTACGCCTTCGGTAATCATGGCACCATAGAAAATGGGGCGACCTTGTTTCTCGTTCATCATGCAACGTGCCATCAGCGGCGACTGCGTGGCGTGGAAGCCCGAGATGGCGCCACAGGCAATCGAGATGAACATCATCGGGAAGATGGGGTTGTTAGGCGCATCGGGGTGACGGTTCTGCAAACCGCTCCAAAGTTCAGGGATTTCGGGCTTGTAGATAAGGAAAGCCACGAAGATGGCTACTGCCATTCCCAACAATAGGATGCCGAAGATTGGGTAGATTTTGCCAATCAGTTTGTCGATGGGCAACAGCGTGGCTGTCACGTAATATACCAGGATGATGATCACCCAAATGTATTTGTTCCATTCTGGAGTGAAATTGGCCATTAGTAAGGTGGCGGGTGTGTTGACAAAGACCACACCAACCAAAATCATCAAAAGCACAGTAAAGCCGCGCATGACCTGCTTGGCTCCATTGCCGAGATAGGTGCCGTGTATTTCGGGCAGACTCGCGCCCTTGTCGCGGAGCGAAATCATGCCTGCAAGGTAGTCGTGTACCGCACCTGCGAAGATGCTTCCCAACACAATCCAAAGGAAGGAGGCGGTGCCGAACTGGGCTCCCATAATAGCGCCGATGATGGGGCCAACGCCTGCAATATTAAGGAACTGGATAAGATAAATGCGCCAGGGTTTCATGGGCACATAGTCCACACCATCGGCCATAGTGGTGGCGGGGGTGGCGCGTTGCGGGTCGATGCCGAAGACCTTCTCCACAAACTTTCCATAAATGAAATAGCCGAGCAGCAGCACGGCGAGGGCGATGAAAAACGTTATCATGTCGGTTCAAGTTTTGTCGCTGCAAAGATAGGTTTTTTCGTTATTGTTTTCCTGAAAATGCGTATTTTTGTGCCAAATACATCATCGGAAATGAAAAAACTGGCTTTTGTTTTTGTTTTTATCTTGTTGTCAATCAATATATTTTCGCAAGAATGGAAGAAGGTGAACAGTAATTTGCCTTCTTCACCTAAGGTGGAACTGCTTTCGGAAACTGACGAAGAAATCGCTGTGCGTTTCCAGTTGGGAGGTTACTATATTAATAATGTGGAAACGGAGCGTGGAGAGGCTGCCATCATTACAGCACCTAAGATGGCTTCTATGCTCGTGGAAGGTGCGCCCGACCTTCCGCTGTTTGCTATCCCTTTGGCTGTTGGCGACAATGCTGAGATGAAAGTGGAGGCTTCTGATGCACAATTTGAAGAGTATCAATGTGTTGAAATTGCGCCCTCTAAAGGCAACTTCAGCCGCGAGACAGACCCCAAAACGGTACCATATCGCTATGGCGAGGCTTATATGAAGGATGTGTTTTACCCTTCATTGCCGGCCGGTTTGGATCAGCCTTACATCTTGCGCGATGTGCGTGGACAAAACATTTTGGTCTATCCTTTTGCCTACAATCCTGTGACGAAGGTGCTGCGCGTGTATTCAAAAATGACGATTACTCTGCATAAAATCAGCGAGAAAGGAGAAAATCCAAAATTGGCACGTAAGGCTTCTGTTCGAATCGCACCCGAAACCGAGGCCATGTATATGCGTCGTTTTGTCAATTACCGCGAGAGAGCTTCCAAATATAATTTCGTTGCCGATGAGGGTGAAACTATGGTGATCTGTCCCGAACAATACTTGGCTGCCATGCAGCCGTATGTCGATTGGAAGAACCAGTCAGGCCGCCCGACAACGTTGTATAGCCTCACAGAGGCAGGCGGCAATAGCTATGACGCTATCAAGTCGTTTATTCTCAGTCATTACAATA
This sequence comes from Bacteroidales bacterium, assembly GCA_024689285.1. The sequence goes on from JAILDR010000036.1 coordinate 14,701, forward strand.
ATCCTTTGGAGAACCTGTGTTTTGTGTTGCTGGTGGGTGACTGTGCCGACCTCACGCCTCGCGCGATGAATGGCGGACGCTCTGATATATGGTTCGGGCAGCTTGAAGGCAATGACTATTATCCCGAGGTGCTTGTGGGACGTTTTTCGGCTGGCAGCATCGCCGATGTAGAACATCAGGTGGAAAAGGTCGTTTATTACGAGCGTGATATGCCTGCCGATGCTGATTGGCTTGGTAAAGGCGTCGGCATTGGCTCTACCGAAGGCCAAGGTTCTGGCCATAATGGAGGGGAATCTGATTGTCAGCATATTGAGTATATTCGCGACACGCTGATGCACTATACCTACAACGAGGTGTCGCAACATTATGCCGGCGTGGGCGTGGGTACCAATGCGGCTATGCTCACCGCGAACTTCAATGCTGGTGCCGGTATCTGCAACTATTGCAATCACGGCTCCGTTACAAGCTGGTTTGTCGGCTCGTTCACCAATAGTCATGTCAATGCCTTGACCAATGATTACAAGTGGCCTGTCGTTTGGTCGACAGCTTGTTTGAACGGCAAGTTCGATGTGGACTGCTTTGCAGAGGCTTGGATGCGGGCTGTTGACAACACAACCGGTGTGCCAACGGGTGCCATCGGAGGTATGTTCAGCTGGATCAGCCAACCTTGGCAACCGCCAATGACGGGACAAGACGAGATGGTCAACGTGCTGTGCGAGTGGCGTAGTGCCGACCGGTTCCATCACACTTTGGGCGGTGCATCGCTTAACGGCAACATGAAGATTCTTGACCTGCATCCCAGTGACCAAGGCGACACGCACAACACATGGATTCTCTTCGGTGACCCCAATCTCATGTTGCGCACCGCAAAGCCCGAGCCGATGAATGTAGTTTGCCAACCCGAAGTCATCTTCCTTGGACAGAGCGAATTGCATCTTATCGCTGATGTGGATTATGCTATGGCAACGCTGTCGATTGATGGTAATGTGCTTTGCAGTACACCTATTATTAATGGTGAGGCCACGCTCACTTTTGAAAGCCCTTCGGAGACCGGTACGGCCCTGTTGGTTATCACCGCATTCAACAAGGTCACTTATCTCAAAAGTGTCGACATTATCCCTGCCAATGGTGCCTATCTTGTCCTCGACAGTTATTCGATTGATAGCGAAAGCGGTCAGGCTGACTATGGTGATACGGTTACGCTAAATGTGACCGTCAAAAACATTGGCAATGAAATTGCCTCTGATGTATGGGCCAGACTTGTTTCCAATTCTCCTTATATTGAGGTGCTTGACGATATGGCCACAGTCACGGCAATTGCACCTATGGAGACCTGCACCCTTGCTGAGGGCCTGAGGGTTAAAGTGGCCGACTTGATTGAGGACGGAGTTCAAGCTGAATTGATCCTCGACTGTCATGGAGGAAACTACGCATGGGCCAGCAATTTCCGCTTGCAGCTTCATGCCCCGGTTTTCAGTTTGGCCGACTTCCGCCCGATGGCTAACGTTGGTCCCGGACAGAGCGGCACTTTGTTGGTGACTATCCGCAATGATGGTTCGGCAGCATCGCATTGCTCACGGGTGGAGCTTTACAGCAGTTCGACAGATATTACTTTTGACCCAGCGGCACTTTATCTTTGGACTATTCCAGCCGGCGCGACAGCAACCGCTTATTTCCCCTTCACGGTTGATGACAATGTTTTGATGGGTAGCAGCTATGAAATGATGTATGTTGTTGAGGCGGAACAATATATGCTTGAAGGAACGGAACTTCTCAATATAGGGGCTTCCAAGGAAACCTTTGAAACAGGTGACTTCAGCGCTTTCGATTGGCAGACCCTTGGCGGCGCATATTGGTATATTGACGATAACAATGCAAACTCAGGGACTTACAGCGCGCGATCGGGGGTGATTGGCAACTCCAGCGTGACAACGCTGCAAGTGGCGGTGGAGGTGAGTGTTGCCGGACAGATTTCTTTCTTTAAGGAGGTTTGCACCGAAGCCGACAAGGATAAACTGACTTTCTACATTGACGGTCAGGCGAAAGGCGTTTGGTCGGGTGAGGTGCATTGGAGTCGTGAAGTCTTTGATGTCAGTGCAGGGACACACACCTTCAAGTGGATTTACATGAAAGACAGTTCGGGCAGCTACGGCAAAGATGCTTGCTGGATTGACGACATTCAATTCCCTGCCGCTGCGGTCGTCGAGTTGCTCCAGAGCCCTGAACTGCAAGCCACCGTCGACCATAACCGCGTTACCCTCTCATGGGAAAACATGGGTGTTGGTTTCGAGTACATTGTCCGTTGCGATGGAGAATACCTTGCTACACAAAGTGCAACGAGTTATAGCGAAGTTCATGGCGACGGCACCTATCTATACAGCGTCACGGCGAAGCATCAAGGCCAGCTGTCGGCGCCGTCATATCTCCTTGTGGAAGTGGGCGTTTTGGGCGTGGAAGAAACCAAGGATGAAATCAATGTTTATCCCAATCCGACCGATGGAGTCTTGATGGTTGAAATGCCCGCTATGCAAACCTCAGAATACCGCGTTTTCAATCTGACGGGTCAGCAAATCCTTTCGGGAAGAACTTCAGGAACCTTGCGGATTGACCTCAGCGGTCAGCCCAAGGGTGTGTATGTGATGCAGGTCGTTGGAGGAGGTCGGGTGGTAACGAAAAAAATTGTTGTGCGATGAGTTACATGAAATCAAATACGCTGTTTGAGCAAATCAGGACGGAAGACATCTATCAGCGAGTGCCGCGTCCCATGCTCATTGCCGACCATTTGTTGACGCCTGATAACATCGGTGCGCTGATTCGCTTGGCCGACAATATCGGAGCTACAGAGGTCTGTTTCTTGGGCAGGGAAGAAGACCATCGCTTGGGCAAGGTGCGCCGTGCGGCCGCCTCAAGTCGCGACAATATCAAATGGTATTTCACCGAGGAGACCAACCTGCGCAAGATGGTTGCTGCCAGCAGGAAGATTGTAGCCGTTGAGACGGCTGACAATGCCACTTGCATCTACGACACCGACTTGCCCGAAGATGTGGCGTTCGTTGTGGGCAGCGAGAGCCACGGGTTGAGCGATGAATTGCTGGCGCAATGCGACCAAGTGGTTTACATTCCTGTTCCGGGTCCCACGCGCTCCCTCAACGTGAGTCACGCCGCCGCTGTCGCCCTATTCGAGTGGCAGAGGCAGATGATGGAGAAGAAGTGTGAGGTATGAATTATGAATGCAGAATGAAGAATGATGAAGAAGTATAGGCATATTTTTTTCGACCTTGACAGGACGTTGTGGGACTTTGATGCCGCGGCGGAAGTGGCTTTTGAGCGTATTTATGACCAATACGATTTGAAGCGTCTCGGTATTCCCAGCGCCCATGAGTTTCACGAGGTGTATCATCCGCTGAACGAGCAACTCTGGGTGCTTTACCGTGCCGACCAGATTACCAAGGACGACCTCAACCGCACCCGTTTTCTGAAGCCTTTGGAGCATTATGGTATCCACGATGTTGAATTGGCCGACCATCTGAGTGAGGACTATGTCTATTGGTCGCCGCGTATTGTGAGGCTTGTTCCCGGCACGATGGAATTGTTGGGCTATCTGAAGCCAAAATACCATTTGCATCTCATTACCAATGGTTTTCAAGAGGTGCAGCACACTAAGTTGAGCGGCTCGGGGCTGGAGCCTTATTTCGAGACCTTGACGGTTTCGGAGGAAGTCGGCGTGAAGAAGCCCAACCCTGAGATTTTCCGTTACGCCCTTCGCAAAGCCAATGCCACAGCCGGAGAAAGCCTGATGATTGGCGACGAGATGGCTGTGGATATTGACGGTGCCCGTGCTGCGGGGATGGACACCCTGCTGTTCAACCCCAAGGGAGAAGCCGTCGTGGGGGAACGGACGTATGAGGTGAGGCGCTTGATAGAGATTGTGGGGATTGTTTGAGTAATCAGATTTCAGGTTTCAGATTTTGGCACGCAGAATCCTCAGAATTTTATGAAGCGCGAGGCGACGTGGGAGCGATGCCCAGAGAAGGACTCCCCCTTGTCCCCCTCTCAGAGGGGGAAGCGCAAGGCGGCGCTGGGGCAAGCCAGACAGATTCAGGTCCAGCAGGCCAGACCCCGGTAGGTTTCCCCCTCTGAGAGGGGGTGCCCGAAGGGCGGGGGAGTCCTACAGCCGCTTCGCGCCTGACTGTCGCTTGCTCCTGACAGCCGCTTTGCGTCATTGCGAGGCACGAAGCAATCCACTTTAGTCGTCCGTTCTGCCGCTTTGCGTCATTGCTAACGAAGTGAAGCAATCCGGGGGTGTGGCTTCATGTCAGGGTTCAAGTCGAAAGCTTTGCATTTAGCTTCATACCTGGTTTGCTTCGTCGTTCCTCCTCGCAATGACGCGAAGCGCTTGCGGGAGCAAAGCCCAGAGGCGGACTGCCCATCGACTTCATGCCCGGTTTGCTTCGTCGTTCCTCCTCGCAAATCGTCAGATTCGACGATACGAAGTGAGTCAATGACGCGAAGCGAGTCAGATGTTCAGCGATTTCTGCGGATTCTGCGTGAGACAAATTCCACGTGAGTCCTTACTCGGTGGTGCCGCCATTGTCGCCGCTGCTCTTGGTGAAGGTCTTGGAAGCGACTGAGCTGCTCACGCCGTCCTTGATGGCGATGGCCTTCACGGTGGTGGTGTTGCTCAGGGTGAAGGGCTCGGTGTAGAGCGTGCTTTCAGCCGTGGGCGTGCTGCCGTCGGTGGTGTAGTAGGCGCGAGCGCCTTCAGGCTCGGTGAGGGTCACCTGGGTGGTGTCGGCAAAGGGAGAGGTGCCGCTGATGACGGGGGCGGTCACGGTTTGCGTTTGGTTGCCGCTGCCGCTGTTGCCGCTGTTGCTGTTGCCGCTGCCGCTGTTGCCGCTCACGTTGAGAGCTGCGCTCATGCAGGGCGAGAAGTCGTAGTTGGAGGTGCTCAGCTTGTCGAGGTCGATGACGTAGCCGGTGGGGTTGGCACCCGTCTGGCCGATGTTGTTGAAGCCCTCGTTGGTCTTGGGCATGAGGATGATGCCGTAGGCGAAGACCTCGAGAGCGTCGCCGTTCTCGTTGGCACTCTTGCCGATGCTCAGGCTGGTGTCGGTGTCCATCGCCGAGGTGTGGCGCCAGTTGCCGGTGGCGAGGTCGTGGACGAGGATGGCCTTGGCGATGACTTCGCCCGCTTCGGCACCCGTGAAGGTGGCCACGAAGGCAGAGCTTTCGCTGGTGACCGTCACGCTGACGTTGTGCTTGTAGTTGGGGTTGGCCACCAGGTTGAGGTCGTAGCCCAGGCTGGCCTTGGTGCCGTCGGCGCTGACCTTGATGCTCTGGAACAGGGCCTTGATGAGCTGTCCGCGTTCGGTCTTGCGGAGGCCGTTGGCGATGAGAGCGGTGCGGCCCACTTCGCCGAGCATGCCTGCCACCTGTGCGGCGAGCTTCAGTTTTGCACGGTTGCTCATCTGAGCAGCGGTGCGGGGGTTGGCCACAGTGGGCTGATACTGGCGCAGGAGGATCTTGCCGCCTTTGCCCTTCGAACCGACGGCCGAGCCGGCGCGTCCGGTGAACTGGAAGATTGAAACGATTCTTGCCATAGTTTTAAGGTTTTTGGTTGGTTAATGAATTAGGTTAGTTAATTGGTTTGAAGTTTTTGGTTTTTGACGCGGGACTTCGGGACTGAGAGACCGTGGCCTTGGGTCGTCAGAGACGAAAATCGGGGTCGGTTTTGGGTAGGAGTAAAGTAGGAGTAAAGTAGGAGTTAGGTAGGAGTTAGGTAGGAGTTGGAAAATTTGGTTTTTGGTTCGATATCGCATCGAAAATGGGTTGTTGTCAGGATGTCAAAGAGCGGTTGTCGTCCGAACGACGCTGCAAAATTACAACCGTGGAATTGCGCTCTACGAATTTTCGGGCAACTTTTTTCGTGAGAAATGAAATTTTTTTCTGCCGCACAAAAACGTGGTCAATAAGTCAATAGGTCAATAGGTCAATAACGTTTTTTGATGTCAAGAACCGCCACTATATATAAATATTATTATTTATATATAGTCAGCCATTTTGCGATACAGAATCCTTATTGACTTAATGACATAATGACCTAATGACAAGACACAAATTTTTACAAGCACTTCGTCGTAGGTCAAACCGTAGAGGTGATAGACGAGGGGGTGGATTGCTCTCAAAACTCTTGTATCAACACCTTTTTTGCGAAATTAGCAGCGCAATCACAAATAATATGTACTTTTGCGGCACAAAACATTATGACAATGGAAACCATAACACTCACATACAACCCCAACAGCAGTTTTGCCATCGCCTTGCTGAATCTGATTAAGGCATCGGGCGAGGTGACCGTGGTGGAGACCAAACCGGCCAAGACCTCACGGAAGAAACTCACCGATGACTACGCAAAGGAAATAGCCCGTAGGGCTGCAGAAGTGAAAAGCGGCAAAATCAAGACTCGTCCAATTGAAGAGCTGTTGGCTGAAGTATGAAATACGAGATAAAGACCATACCTCCCTTCGATAAGGAGCTCAAGGCACTCAAGAAGAAATACGCCTTAATAAAGGACGACCTTGAAAGCCTCAAAAGGGAACTTGAGGAGAATCCTGAAGCCGGAACCAAGATAGCCGAGGACATATACAAGGTACGCATGGCCATAAAGTCGAAGGGAAAGAGGAAGAGCGGCGGTGCCCGCGTTGTCTATCTCAATCTTTTCGCACAGCGAACCGACAGTAATGAAATTGTACTGTTGTCCATTTACGACAAAAGCGAACACGGGAACATTACCGACAAACAGATTCGTGATGTGCTGAAATCGGTTTGAGTCCTCATTTCTCAGTATCTATTATTCCATTATTGGAGCAATCCGAGGACATACAAACTTAAACACAGACCACTACTTGTAGAAAAGAGAGATGTGCCTGAAGGCTATACGATAAGACAAGAAAAAGATGCTGTAAAATTCCTGCTTCTGGAGTACAACCCTAATAAACCAACAAACTTGGGAAAGTGCGACATACTCAAAACTCAGCGTAGAGGAGAAATCAGATATCTTCCATTTGTGACAATTGTAGAGAGTATAAGAACAACGCAATAGTAATCTTCACTACCACTCACAATTCGTTCTTTCTATAGAAGCGTATCAGAATCTGCAATCGCCGACCGCTACAGGATGACACATGTTTTCATTCATTCCCCGCTTTATGCCATTGCCTGTCTCAATTCCTCGGCAAACTGCTGCACACTCAGCTTGATGCGTTCCTGCGTCTTGGGAGATGGATGCCTGCGGCCACAAACGTACTGCGAGAGCTGCGTCTTGTTGATTCCAGTCATGCGCGACAAACCTGCCAGTGTCAGCAATCCTTTATAATGGTGCAGGAAAGCAGAGGCGTCGTAGACAAACTCGAATTCTGCCTCAACGTTCTCACCGGTGCGTTCCAGATGGTCTTTCCTGAATGCCTCAAAGGTGGCAAGATAATCCTTCTTAGCCTCCTCGGCTGAATACCCTTCGCCGAAGAAACCGAAAGGAAGGTCTTCGTTGTGATACACGGTGTAGAATCCGTTGTCCGTGCATTCAATATGGGCTTTGATGTGTTTCTTTTCCATAATATCTTTTCTGTTATTATTCCAATCCCGAGCTCGCTTTTATTGATTTCAGTGTCCCAGATGCCACTTCTTCGCTGCGATGATGGCTCATTTTGAAACACTTTTTCGTTACTGGGCTATACCACAACGGATGTCCGTTCATGTCTTTTCCTGTGTAGTAGCACCCGATTCTGCTTAGTTTCCGTTCGAGTTCGCTGTACTTCATAGAAGTTTTTCTTTGACGTTGCAAAGATAATGCTATTTTTCTAAATAGCAAAATTTGTTCTGTTAAAAGCATCAGCACGTTCCCGCAACAACTTGCCCGCGTTTGCTTAATCTGATTTCAAAAGCCATTTTCAAAAAAATGATGCCGTAATGATGCCGTAATGATGCGGTGATGGTGTTTTTTGTAATTTTGCCATCCGAGGAATTAGGAAATGCGAAGCATTCGACGGAGTCAATGCGGAATGCGTGATGGAGTCAACAACTCCCCCGGCCTGCGGCCACCCCCTCTCAGAGGGGGAAACGCAAAGCGCAGCGAAGGATGATAAGCAGGCAGAATCTGCCCCAATCGACGTCCGGCAGGCTTCCCCCTCTGAGAGGGGGGCAGGG
>JAILDR010000048.1 GCA_024689285.1 Bacteroidales bacterium
CGCAAAAAACGAAATCACTTTCCGCTTTTGGTCTTCGGGGAACCGCTTTATAGATAAATCCAACTTCTATGTCGACGAGCAAGTACGACAAGACATCGTGGCGCAAGTCTTCGAGCGCAACACCACGGAAACCTTCGCCGCTCCACGTGACAACCAGATACAATGGTTTAAGCTGGACGCCGTGGTGGGTGATTCTTTGTCTTTTGTAGCCAACAAAGCCTGTACGATGCAACTCTTCGCCCCTTCGGGCGAGGAAGTGTTTAACGTCTCAGGTCCTGAGTCAATAACACTCTACGGCCTTCATGCTTGGGAAGATGGAACATATTATTTGGCTGTGCATGATATGACGGGAAGTGGAGATAACCTATCAGTCACATATCAATGGATTGGGAAATATTGTGTTCTTGCCTATACTCCAGATAAAATTGGAAACAGAGTTGGTAATCGGTTTGTTATAGATTTAATCGGAAATGGTTTCAATTATTTGGAAGATGTAATGCTGACGAGAGAAAGCGATACATTGTTTATGACTTCCATATTGTCTGCAGCAAAATCAACAGCCAAGATACTGTTTGTCATTGCCGACCCCGTTTCAAATGGAAAATATGATTTCTATTTGACCTATAGGGATGGTGATGAGATAGAAACAATATCGTATTCCCAAGCATTGGAATTGGAAGAGCCTGATCCAGGAGAGAAACTTGTAACAATTACAACTCCAGCACGGACAGCTAATCCTTATCCTGTTAGGGTAACGATTGAGAATACGGGCAATTTGGACTATGTGTATGTGCCTTTCAATATTGCATTTACTTGGCCAACGAATTCATATGTCCCCGAAGAAACTTGGATAGACCAGATTGATTTTGCGGATTTTTGTGCAACAATGACACATGAGGCTGATTCTGTTGGTTATAGTTTTGCCCATGTAACGACCAATCTGCTTGGTACGGGAAAAGATGGTGGTATTATGTTTTTCGGCATTCCATATTTAAAGGCTCATGAAACTCGTTCATTCACATTGGATTTTACAGCGCCTGCACATATTCGTTTCGATTTGTATGCATGGGTGGGAGATGGATATGAGTACAATTTGGATTTTGATACACTCGTTTATCATGAAAACCGTGCCAATCCAAGAGCTCAAAATTTATTGGACTTTGGAGAAGCGGCAGAAGAGGCTGGTGGTTATTTGGGAGACGTTGGGGATTATATAGGAGGAGCCGCTAGCCATATTGGGGGAGCTGCTAATACTGCAGGCCAAGTTGGCAATACAGCAATAAAAACAGGAGTGGCTTTTGCTGGGATTTATAATGCGATAGGCCATATACAAGACAAAGCAGCACTTGAAAATGCTGGAATAGACCCAAGCGACCCTTTATATGAAGATATTATGAATCTTCATCCTCCAATTGCAACGCCTGGAGAAATTATGGGAGGATGGGCTGGCGAGATGCTTGATAGAATAATGGGCTTCCAGAGAACCTGTGGCGATTTACCAGACCCCAATCCAGGTACACCTTGTCATGTGTTTTTATGTCATCCTGGTGACCCGAACGAGATGCATGGTTATCTCTCAGAATCAGAAAGCCATTACATGACACAAGAAATTCAAACCCTTGGTTATGAAATTGAATTTGAGAACGATACCACTTTGGCTAGCGCTGCCGCGCATACCATCATCGTGCGCGACACCTTGGATGCCACTAAGTTCGACTTGAATTCTTTGGCTGCCCGCAGCGTTACCATCGGCGACAAGCGTTTGGAACTCAACGGCGAACAAACCTTTGCCCGCACGTTGGACTTGCGCCCTGAAATGTATGTTATCGCCCAAATTGAACAGGACTACGACCCAACCACAGGCATCGTCGAATGGACAATTCAATCCTTAGACCCGATGACGATGGAACCCACCGACGACCCGAACCAAGGCGTGCTACCAGTGAACTACAATGGCAATGGGGTAGGCTTTATCGACTATAGTATTGATCTGAAAGAAGCCTTTGCGGATGGGACTGAAATCAGCAACCGTGCTGGCATCATCTTCGACCAAAATGAAGTCATTATGACTCCCACTTGGACAAACACAGTCGATGCGGTGAAGCCCACCTCGCACATTGAGGAAGTGACTCCCGTGGCGGATAGCCTGAGCTTCAGCTTCGTTTCCGAGGACAACCGCTCGGGCGTGTGGTATCACAGCTTGTACTATCGCAACGACTCAACTGATATGCAATGGCAGGTGAAAAAGCCGCAAATCACCGAGAACAGCCTCATGCTGTTTTTCGACGACTTCCAAACCACGGAATATTTAGTGATGGCTGTCGACTCGGCTGGCAACATCGAGGAGAAGGAAATGGTGGCGGAGTACACCTATTATTATGAAGGCCCAGGCCCGGCCTCACAAACCAACTCGTTGACCCAAGGCTGGAACTGGTGGAGCACATACGTCGAAATGAACAACGTCGACGGATTGGGCATGTTACAGAACAGCCTGGGACACAACGGCCTGACCATCAAGTCGCAAAACGACTTCACCGACAACTACTATCAGGATATGGGTGAGGATTATTGGTACGGCTCGTTGGAGAGCATCCAAAACGAGCAAGGCTATCTCATCAATGTCGCTGATGCCTGTAGCGTCACGATGACGGGAAGCGCAGCCATCCCTGCCCTCCACCCGATAACGATTCAGCCCAACTGGAACTGGATAGGCTATCCCGTGGCGGTGCCGCAAACGGTGGCAAGCGCCCTCGCGGGATTCAACCCCATGCCCGACGATGTGGTGAAAGGCCAGTCTGACTTCACCTCTTACTATGAAGGCTTCGGATGGTATCCCGACGACTTTATGCTGGTCCCTGGACAGAGCTATCTCTACTTCTCCAACGCCAATGCCGGCAAGACGTTGACCTACGCAAGCGGCAGTCGTGGCGGTGCCTTGAAGTCGAGGAAGTTGGGAGCGACCTATTGGAACAATAATGTCCATGCCTTTGCCGACAACCTCAGCGTGATGGCTGTCGTGAAGGTCGACAGTGTTGAGCAGCGCGACGAGCATCTTGAATTGGGTGCCTTCGTCAACGGCGAGTGCCGCGGCAGTGTGCGCCTGCGTTATTTCGCTCCTCTCGACCGTTATTATGCCATGCTGACCGTCAGCGGACAGGACGGCGACTTGGTTGGGTTCCGTCTGATCCATTCGGAAAGCCTTGAGGAGAATGAGACCTGTGGCAACCACCTTGTCTTCAGCAAAAACGCCATCGTGGGCAGTCTTGGCAAGCCTTACGAAGTCCGCTTCGGCGAGGCGGAAGACGCTATGGTGGACATGGTGCTCTATCCCAATCCCGTGGAACGTGGCGCGACTTTCTCGTTGATGATCCCATCGGGCGAGACGGTTACTGAAGTCCTCATCACGGATGTCGTGGGCAACCAGTTGCGACACGAGACGGGTGCCATCGACGCCAACTCCATCAAGGGCTTGCCGACGGCAGGCGTGTATGTCATCAAGGCTGTCGCCAAGTCGGGCAATACCTATCATGGAAGATTAATAGTAGAATAAAAAGCATTAAAAATGAAGAAATTAGCATTAACAATTATCAGCCTGTTCGTGACGGGATGGGCAATGGCGCAAACGGGCAACCATTGGTCGCCCATTAGCGGAACGCAATACAACATGACTGTGAAAGGCATCATCGTGATTGACGGCGTGACGCAGGCAAACAACCAGCTTGAAATCGGGGCTTTCTGCGGCGAAGAATGCCGTGGAAGCCGCAAAGCGGCCTTGTTCCCCCCAACGGGGGAATATCCCGTCATGCTGACCGTCGTCAGCAACGTGTTCAGCGGCGAGACCATCACGTTCCGCATCTACGACCACGCGACGCAGCAGGAACTGAACCTGACCAGCGAGAGCTCGCTTGTTTTTGAGCACAACACTAACCAGGGCACGATGAACAACTGGTTCCCGTTCACCTTCACGTCGCCGGCATCATCGTCCTTCCGCTTCACCACCGCCGGCAACTGGAGCGAAGCCTCCAACTGGCAGGGCGGTGTGCTGCCCGGTGCCGATGACGAAGTCTTCATTGACGCCGCTTGCCAGCTTAACCAAAACGCCACCGTGGGCGCACTGACCGTTTCCGACGGTCAGTCGCTCACCCTGCAAGCAGGCACGACGCTGAACGTTGCTGGCACCTTAACCAACACGGCTCCAGCCGGTCTGGTTATCCAAGACGGGGCTCAGCTTCTCAACGCCTCGGAGAATGTAAGGGCTACGATGGAAAAAGACATCGTCGCCTATGGCGACAACAATCCTGACGGCTGGTATACCATCGCCTCTCCGATGAACAGCATGGACATCGAAGGAAGCAGTTTCCTCACCCCCGATTACGACCTCTATCGCTTCAACGAGGCCAGCATGGGCGAAGAATGGGAAAACTACAAAACCAGCCTTGCCGACTTCACCGCTTTCGAGAACGGCAGAGGCTATCTGTATGCCAACAGCAACACGTTCTCGCCATCCTTCACAGGAACGCTGAACAATACAAATATCAATGGCTCAGTGACCTACACCGAACGCCCCGACAATTTGAGCGGTTTCAACCTGATTGGCAACCCCTTCCCGCACGTCATCTACAAGGGCAATGGCGGCGCTATCGACAATGCCAAACTTGCCTCGGGCTACTACACGCTCACCAATGAGGGCGTTTGGCATGTTCACACCTATGAAGATGCCATCCAGCCCGGACAAGGCATCCTGGTGAAGACCGTCGCTGCAACGGATGTGACCCTTGCCAAAAGCAATGCGGAGGCAAGCTCGGAAACAGGCGTAGCCAAAGCAGCAACAGGAAGGATGAAAATCGGGGTAACCGGCAATGGCGGCTACGACCGCGCTTTCGTCTATTTCTGCCCGGGCATCAGCCTGAACAAAATGGACAACATCGACGAGCAGGCTCCGAGCCTTTGGGTGCGCGACAACGGCAACGACTATGCCATTGCCCATGTCGACAACAGCTATGAGTCACTCGACCTGCTTTTCAGCAACAGGCAGAACGGCAACTTCACGATAACCGTCGCCGCCTCTGACACCAATTTCGACTATCTCCAGCTGATCGACCGAATCACAGGCACCACCGTCGACCTGCTGCAACAATCCAGCTACACTTTCCACGCTACCGGACAGGAGTATGAAGCACGTTTCCGCATCACATTCAAGGTGGAGACTGGAGTGGAGGAACATCAGCAGCAGAGCTTCTGCTTTGTCAAAGACGGTCTGCTGTATGTTGAGAAGCCAACCCCCAACGCTCACCTTATGCTGACCGACGTTTTGGGCCGCGAGGTGAAGTCGGTGGAGATGAATGGCAACACCTGCACGGTTGCCGATTTGCCTTCAGGAGTTTACCTCGTTCGCCTCAACGACGGAACGGATGCCTTTGTTCAGAAAGTGGTGATTAACAATTAAATGCAAGAGAAATGAAAAAGACGATAATGATATTGACCCTCGCCTTGGGCTTTGGCATTAGTGCTTATTCGCAACACTTTACGTCTACGAACCACAATGGTGGAGGAATGCTGGGCCGCGGAATGGTGAACAACGAATCGAATTATGGCACCCACACGGAACAATACAGCCTCTTTAGCAACGAAGATGTTCCGCGTTTGCCCGGCCATAATTTGGGCGGCAACCAGTCAGCGCCTGTAGGTTCGGGAGCCTTGCTGCTGCTTAGCTTTGGCGCGGCCTATGCCGTGGCCAAAAAACGACGCAGGGAATAAGCGTTGTTGACATTTGAAGGAAAGCATCGGCTGTTTGGCCAGTGCTTTCCTTTTTTTTTGCGGAGAACCCCCAATTATTTTCCGCAAAAAACACGGAGAAAAGCACCTGTATTCTCCGCAAAGTTTGTATTATTGTAAGGTAAAACGAATCACTCCTTCAAACTCTGCCTTGCGTATGGCACCAAATCCTGCGAGGCGAACTCACCCTTCAGATACTTGTAATAACCGGCTACGGCAACCATCGCTGCATTGTCGGTGGAGTAAGAGAGACGCGGGATGAAGACTTTCCAATGATACTTTTCACCCATAGCGAGCATGGCATCGTGCAGGCCGCTGTTGGCACTCACGCCACCGGCGATGGCGACGGTCTTGATGCCCGTTTGCTTGCTGGCCTTCACCAGCTTGTTCATCAGAATGTCGATGATGGTCTTCTGCACTGAGGCGCAAAGGTCGGCCTTGTTCTCCTCGATGAAGTTCGGGTTGAGTTTCAGATTATCGCGGACGGTATACAAAATGCTGGTCTTCAAACCGCTGAAGCTGTAGTCCAGACCGGGAATCTGAGGCTTGGCGAAGCTGAAGGCATCGGGATTGCCCTGCTTGGCTAATTTGTCGATGACGGGACCGCCAGGGTAGGGCAGACCCAATATCTTGGCCGTCTTGTCGAAGGCCTCGCCCGCGGCATCATCGATGGTCTTGCCGATGACTTCCATGTCGAAATAGTCCTTCACAACCACGATTTGCGTGTGGCCACCCGATACCGTCAAGCACAAAAATGGGAAGTCAGGCACCTCAGTATGGGTCTCATCGGTGGCGAA
>JAILDR010000151.1 GCA_024689285.1 Bacteroidales bacterium
GCGTGCTTCACGCGACGGCAATGGCAACAGACTCGGCAACTGGTATCAATACACTGTTGACCTGAGCGCCTTCGCCGGTCAGAAGTACATTGCTATCCGTCACTTCAACTGCTACGACCAATACATCATGTGCGTTGACGATATCGAACTGACCACTGGTGCCAAGAACACCGAAGCCGAGCGTCACCTCGAATCCTTCAAGGTCATGTGCACCTCGATTGACGGCGAGCCTATCTTCAACACCAACGTTCCTGCCACCCAACCGTTCTGCCAGCTGGCTACCGATGAACTGGTTGAGGGCGACCACTACATCTGCAAGGTGGCTGCTATGTACAGCACCGGCATGAGTGATTGGCTGGAAGCTGAATGGGAATATGAATCCTGCGAGCACTACGCCCCTGTTGACGGTCTCGAAGTGACTCCTGAAAACGAAGGTAACTACCTCGTTTGGGAATTCGACGGCCAAGGCGGTGGCGGCGGCGGCCAAGGCGGCCAAGGCGATGCCTTCAGCCTCAACTTCGACGACAGCCAGATTCCTTCTGGTTGGACCATCATCGACGGTGGCAGCCCTGCTGGCTACGGCTGGCATCTCGGTAGCACCACCTTGGGCGCTGGCAATGGCCACAACGGTTCGGCTGACCTCATCATCAGCCAGAGCTATGACAACAACTTTGGTGTCGTCTATCCCGACAACTGGTTCATCTCGCCCGCTGTGACGCTGGCTAACGGCTCTCAGTTCAGCTTCTGGGCTTGCGGTCAGGATGCCGGATATGCTGCTGAGCATTGCGGTGTGTTCGTCTCCACCTCTGGTACTAACCCGAGCGACTTCACGATGGTGAACGAGTGGACGCTGAGCGCCAAGAGCACTGGCGAGAAGGCTTCTGTCCGCGGTACCCGCGACCAGGGCACATGGCGTCAGTACACGGTTGACTTGAGCAACTACGCTGGCGAAGGTCGTTATATCGCTATTCGTCA
The DNA here is from genome assembly GCA_024689285.1 of Bacteroidales bacterium. Next base: position 976 of record JAILDR010000151.1, read on the forward strand.
CTTCAACTGCAGCGACATGTTCTACATTGATGTCGACGATATCGAACTGACCAACGGTGCCAAGAGCAACCGCGCTCCTTGGGAGTTCTTCAACGGCTACGTGACCGATCCGGGTGCGATGGCCAATGGTGCTGATGCTTCGTGGACGAAGAACGGTCAAGGCACTTGGGGTCCTGGCTGCCAGCTGGCTAACGGCAACAGAGTTGGTGACAGCTTCACCCTCACTGCTGCTACGACCATCAACGAGATTGAGGTCTACGGCTACCAGACTGGTTCCAGCACCACCTCGACCTTCAACGGTCTCTATGCTCAGATTTACAATGGCAACCCGATGAACGGCGGTCAAGTTGTTTGGGGCGATGCCAATACCAACATCATGACGGCCACGGCCTTCACCAACTGCTATCGCGGTAGCGACGGCGATGCTACTGGCACCACCCGCCCGATCATGAGCGTCACTGCCTCTGGCTTGAACATTGAGCTTGAAGCTGGTACCTACTACCTTGTGTATCAGTTGAACGGCACTGGTTCGAGCGGTCCTTGGGCTGCACCTCACGCTGAACCCAACATTGGTAACACTGGTAACGGTGTCCAATATGTCAGCACTGGTTGGCAGACTTTGACCGATGGCGGTACCAGCACGCCTTATGGCGTTGCCATGAAGCTCTCCGGTAACACTGGTGGTCAAGGCCCGACCCCGACTGGCGACATCATTGGCTTCATGATCTTCCGCGACGGTCAATGGCTGGCTCAAGTTGGTCCTGAGGTTCGTGACTACACCGACATCGACGAGTTTGGCGAGCACGAGTACTGCGTCCGCGTGATCTACAACGGTACGGATGTCCTCCCGAGCAACAACTTCTACTATGCCATGAGCTGCCCGGTCTGCCAAGGCGACCGTTGCGCTGCTGGCGAGCCTATCTATGGCGAAGTGTTCAGATCCTACGACCAAGTGAGAATTTGGTGGGGTGAGTACGCTGCCATCGAAGGCGTCGTGAAGTACAATGTCTACCGCTCGACCGACAACGCCACCTACACCATGGTTGGTGAGGTTCCCGCTGTTGAAGGCCAGGTGAAGTACGAATACATCGACACTCCTGAGAGAAGCGCTGGTACTTACTACTATCAGGTGCGTGCTGACTACGGCTACTGCGAGTCAGAACCCGCTGTCTCCGGTGAGAATCCGGCTGTGAACTATGTTGTTATCAGCGTGACCAGCGTCGACGAGAACGAAGGCTTCGCCATCTTCCCGAACCCGACCAAGGCCAACGTGACCATCCAAGCCAAGGATATGCAGCACATCACTGTGGTGAGCGTCCTCGGTCAAGTGGTCTACGATGCTGATGTCGACACCGATGAGGTTATCCTCAACATGTCTCAGTACGCTGCTGGCATGTATACCGTGCGCGTCATGACTGAGAACGGTGTTCGCGTCGAACGCGTCTCTGTTGTCAGATAAATGACACTGCGGAATTGATTTCCGCAAAAATTTGGGTGGTTCTTTCGGGAACCACCCTTTTTTTGTATCTTTGCGGAAAATTATTGTGCAATTTATACCTTATTAATATTATGATCGCAAAAGAATTATTAGAACCGAAAAGTATCGTTGTTTGCGGTGCATCGAGTGACATTCACAAACCAGGCGGTAAATCGCTGAAGAACCTTTTGGAGAGCCCTTTCAAAGGTAAGGTTTACGCTGTTAACCCTAAAGAGACTGAAGTTCAAGGCGTGAAATGCTATGCCAAGGTGGAAGATCTTCCTCAGGTGGACTGCGCCCTCATCTGTATTGCTGCCAAATTCTGCGCCCAGACCGTTGACGTGCTGGCCAAGGAAAAGGGCTGCAAAGGCTTCATCATCATCAGTGCCGGCTTCTCAGAGGAGAATGCTGAAGGCGCTGCCATCGAAAAACATATTGTCGACACCATCAACAGCGTGGGTGGCTCGCTTATCGGCCCCAACTGCACTGGATTCCTCAACGTGAACTATGCCGGCTGTTTCGACACTCCTATCCCGACGCTGGATCCTCATGGTGTGGACTTCATCACGGGCTCTGGTGCCACGGCTGTGTTTATCAAGGAGTATGGTATCAGCAACGGTTTGAAATTCAACAGCGTTTGGGCTGTTGGTAACTCTGCTCAACTGGGTATCGAAGACGTACTCGAACACTTGGATGAGACTTTCGATCCTGAGAAATCGAGCCGCGTCATCATGCTTTATATGGAAAAGATTGGCGACCCGAAGCGCTTGCTCAGGCATAGTCGTAGCCTCATCGGCAAGGGATGCCATATCGCGGCCATCAAGAGCGGTGGCTCTGCCGCTGGCTCGCGTGCCGCTTCCTCACATACGGGCGCTTTGGCCACCAACGATGCCGCTGTGGACGCTTTGTTCCGCAAGGCGGGTATCGTGCGATGCCAAAACCGTCAGGAATTGACCACCGTCTGCGGTGTCTTTATGCACCCCGAAATCAAAGGCAAACGCTGCGCCGTGGTGACCCATGCCGGTGGTCCCGCCGTGATGCTCACCGATGTGCTTTCCAATGGCGGAATGGAGGTGCCTTCGCTCAAGGATCACCCCGCCAGCAAAGCCCTGTTGGAGAAGCTCTTCCCTGGCTCTTCAGTTGGCAACCCCATTGACTTCCTCGCCACTGGTACTGCCGAACAACTGGGTTATATCCTCGATGCTGTGGAGAACGATTATACCGACATCGATTTCTCGGTCGTTATTTTCGGCTCGCCTGGACTCTTCTCTAACAAGGAGGTCTACGACCTTCTCGACGAGAAGATGCGCACCTGCAAGAAGCCCATCTTCCCCGTGCTGCCTTCCATCATCAATGTGAAACAAGAGATTGAGGATTTCATCGCTAAGGGTCACATCAACTTCCCCGAGGAATGCGTGCTTGGCAATGCCATCTGCAAGATCTACAATACTCCCAAACCCAAGGTGGGTAAGATTATGGAACTGCCTGTTGACCTCATCATGGTGGCTCCCGCTGACGAGCCCGACCAAGCTCAAGTGGCAGAGGTAGCCGAGTCCATTCGCGAGTGGGGTATGCTCACACCGATTACCGTCGTTCCTATGCTTGGTGGCTATCGTGTCTTGACCGGTGCCAAGCGTTTGCGCGCTGCCATCATGAATGGCATGAAAGAAATCCAGGCTTATGTTCAGGAAGGCATTCCCGTTGCCGACCAACCCGAGATCGACGTTGTGCGCATTCGCAAAACCATTGACCGCTGCAAGGATGGTTATATTGAAATGGCTGACTACAACGAGCTGCTTGATGCCGCTGGCATCAGCCGCAAGAAGAGTGTGGAAGTGAGTAAGAAAGACGATGCTTTGGCCTTCGCCAAAGAAGTCGGTTGCTCGAAGGATGTGCCGCTGGTGATGAAGGTCGTCGGCCCGCTGCATAAGAGCGACGTGGGTGGTGTCACCCTCGGTGTGAAGGATCTCGAAACAGTAGGCAAGGAGTTTGACCGCCTTATGGCTATCAAGGACACCTATGCTGTGGAGATGTATCCCATGCTTGAAGGTACGGAGGTTTATATCGGTGCCATGCGCGACCCGAAGTTTGGCCATCAAGTGTTCTTCGGCCTGGGCGGTATCTTTATCGAGGTACTGAAGGACGTGGAGAGTGCCCTGGTGCCAGTCACCAAGGAAGAAGTACTCGACAAGCTTAAGAACCTTAAGGGTTATAAGATTCTGGAAGGCGTTCGTGGTCAGGCTGGTGTCAATCTCGACCTCTATGCCGATCAGGTGGTCCGCGTCAGTGCCTTGGTGCAGGTCGCACCCGAAATCGCTGAAATGGACCTCAACCCCTTGCTGGGCAACCCGCGTTATGTGACTGCTGTTGACGCACGTATCCGGATTGAGAAATGATTACTGAAAAAGCGACATATTACCTGGTTTATGCCGCCTTGGTCGTGGTCACCTTCCTGTTGGATAACCATCTGCTGAAGAAGACTGATAAGACCAGCCGCACTGTCGGCTATATCCTCAGTATTATTGTGGATTTGGCCATGTTCGGCTTCGGCATCTACCTGTATTACGCCAAGGGCGAAGACCAGACGGGCTTCGTCCTTGGTGGTATCCTTTGCGGTATCTGTCTGCTGTGCCTGCTCGGGCGGTATTGGCAAAATAAGGAACAGGACAAAAGAAAAAGACATGAAGAAATCTGATTTCATTACGATTATCGTTTGGGCTGCCGTGATTTGTGGCTTCGCTTTCATCCCTGGCGCATGGGATTGGTTCAATACGACTACTGCCAACCACGGCCTGCTGATGAGCTTCTTCAAATTTGCCATCCTCGGCACCTTTGGCGAGATGCTCGCCTTGCGCATCCGCGAGGGCGTGTATATGAAAAAAGGTTTTGGCTTCCTGCCCAAGCTCTTGATTTGGGGCGTGCTGGGTGTGGTGATTGCCTCTGCCATGACCATCTTCAAGACAGGTACAGTAAAGCTGCTTGACGGCGGCTTCCATCTCAATGGCAAGGCCGCTGAATGGTTCGCTGGCGATTTGAGTTGGGGTAAGTTTTTTGTCGCACTCTGCGTTAGTGTGTTGATGAACACCCTCTTCGCGCCTGTCTTCATGACTTTCCACAAGATTACCGACATCCACATTGCCGAGACGGGCGGCACGCTGAAGGGCTTCTTTGGCAGTCCACTTGGAATGCGCGAGGCTCTGTCGCATAAAATCAATTGGGACATCCAGTATGGTTTTGTCTTCGCCAAGACCATCCCGTTGTTCTGGTATCCGGCACACACCCTTACTTTCTTGCTGCCGCCTACGCTACAAGTGCTGTTTGCGGCTTTCCTCGGTGTGGCTTTGGGTGTAATTCTGAGCATAAAGAAATAATTGATGATAGTAATAGATTTTGTGCAACTCCTTGGCAACTCCTTGCCAGGGAGTTGCTGTATTGTAGCCAGGTTGTTGCAATTATTGAAAAAAATCTCACTTTTTTCTTGACAATAAAGAAATTTGTTGTACTTTTGCAGTGTTCTAATCAACTAATACACTACAACAAAATACAACAACATGATTACAATCAACAACTTAGACTTCGGTTACAAAGCGCAACCAGTCTTCAGAAACATCAACCTCAGCTTCGAGAAAGGCAATATCTACGGGCTGTTAGGTGAAAATGGAGTGGGGAAGACCTCCCTGCTGAAACTCATCAGCGGCCTGCAGAAGCCTACCACTGGCACCTGCGACGTTGACGGCATAGCACCCTTCGATCGTCTGCCCGAAACCCTCCAAAAGATTTACTTCATTTCCGAGGACTTTGCCATCCCGGAAGGCACTCCTGTTGATAATGTACGCGAGTTAGGCATGTTTTACCCTAACTACGACGAAAGCCTCTTCTTCCAACTTTGCAAGGAAATGGAGGTTAACCCAGAGCGTAAATACGCTGAAATGTCGTTTGGTCAGCAGAAGAAATGCCTCATCTCGACAGCCTTAGCCCTCAATACAGACTACTTGCTCCTTGATGAACCCACCAATGGTCTCGACATCCCTTCGAAGACCCTCTTCCGTCAGGTGATCGCCAAGCATGCCAACGACAACCGCACCATTATCATTTCCACTCACCAAGTGAAGGACGTGGAAAACCTCATCGACCCCATCATCATCCTCGACCACGACGAGGTGCTGCTGAAGGCTTCGTTCTACGAAATCACCAGCAAACTCTATTTCGACTACGGCACGGAGAAGGATGACACAGCCCTCTACAGCGAAATGATTCCTGGCGGCTATGTCAACGTTGTCCGCAATACCGAAGGCTTGGATAGCAAGGTGAGCATCGAGGTGCTCTTCAACACCGTCATGAAAAACAAGGAAACCATCAAACAAATCTTTTGATTGCCACGCTTTGCTCGCACTGACGAGAACCCGCTTTGCGTCATTGCGAGGAACATAGCAATCCAGAAACAAACTAAATAAAGGAGAAATAGATTATGAATAACACATTCAGCTTCAATCGCTTCAAAAACCTCTTGCTGAAGGACGGCAAGATGTACATCCGCAACTACGGCACCTCACTCATCGTGTTTTGCTGTCTGAATGCCATCTTTTGGATTTTCAACCTGCTGTTTGGCTCTTCATCCGAATCAGCGTTCCGCTTCGGTATGCTTTGCCTTTGGACAGGTTTAGCCTTGATGATGGCTCCGGAAAAGGTCTATGGTAAGGCCAACCTTTCGCGTGAGGGTGTGGGCTTCGCCATGCTGCCTGCTTCCTCATTGGAGAAATTTGTCAGCATGTTCATCTATTGCGCCATCGTTACTCCCATTGTGGTTTTCTTTGGAGGCTATTTAGTTGATACCTTGCTGTCGCTCTTCCCCTTCGGTGGTTTCGAGAAGCCGATACATCTCTACACCATCAATGAGATTGTTCGCATGATTGACAATTCAGAAGGCGTGTTTCAAAACGGCGACATGGCCGTTTCTTTTACCGATGTGTTCCCTGTTGCAGCGATACGCATTTCGCTTTACATGGGCATCATCCAATGGGCAGCCATCTTCATGCTGGGCAATATGCTTTTCAAGAAGCGCAAAACTGGAAGGACTTTTGCCTGCTATCTGGGCATTTCATACCTGCTTTCCACGCTTTTCGGACTGTCTTTCATCAAGAATGGATGGATGGAGCAATGGCTGGAGTCTTTAGAGGACCTTACTGAGATTGAGATGATTCGTTTCGCCCATAATGGAATGATATGGGGCATGATTCTCGGCATCGTCATCACCGCCGTGCTGCTCTACTTCACCTATCGTAAAATCAAGACGCAAAAATACTAAACCATGGAATTCAACGCACACAAACCCATATACTTGCAGATTTGTTCGCAACTGTATGAGCAGATACTGCGAGGCGAACTGAAGGCCGACGACCGCATCCTGTCGGTACGCGACTATGGCATCCAGCTCGGAGTGAACCCTAACACCATCATGCGATCATACGAGACCATGACGAATGCGGGCATCATCTACAACAAGCGCGGCATCGGCTATTTCATCTCCGCTGAGGCCAAGGATATTGTCCTCAAGCAAATGCGCGAGGAGTTTCTCGAAAAGGAATTGCCCGAAGTGGTCAAGAAAATGAAGCTCTTGGGCATAGGCCTTGACGATATTAAGCTGTAAGAAACTGTAATCCATTCAATTAATTACCATGAAAAGAAATCTCTTATTCATTGCAACTGCCATCATCAGCATGGCACTCAATGCATGCAACATCAATATCGATGGAGAATCGCTTGGCAGCGAAACCATCAAAGGCAACGGTAATCTGGTGTCGCGCACCTTTGACGTGAATGCTTTTGATGATATGTCGGTCTTACTGCCGACTACGGTAAACTTCACCGTGGCTGACGAGTACACTTGCTCGGTCCGCGTGGACGAGAATATTATGGAATACCTTGATATCAAAGTGGATGGCCGTGAACTGATTTTGCAAAAGCAAGCGAAACACAAAAACGTCAACCTTCGTGCATCCTCGTTCGTAATTGATATTACCGGGCCTGGATTGGCTGACATCAACCTTGCGGGCAGTGGCACCATCAATGTGCTCAGCCCGATGGAAAGGGAGCAAATGGAAGTCAATGTGGCAGGCTCGGGCGACATCGTTTTCGACCAAGCAGTCAACGTAGAGATAATAAAGATGAATGTGGCGGGCTCTGGTGATTTGGTCCTCAACGATTTGGCTGCGGACAAGTTAATCGCTAATGTTGCAGGCTCAGGCGACATGAAAGTGGCCCGTGGAACGATACGCGAGGCTGAGGCCAGTGTGGCCGGCTCGGGTGATATCGTTCTTACTTGCGACATCGAGAACCTTAATGCTGACATTGCCGGTTCGGGTGACATTAAAGCACGCGTCAGTGGTACATTGAAGTACGGCATCATTGGTTCGGGCGACATCGGTTACTACGGCAACCCCGTCGTGAATGGCGAGAAGGTGGGTAGTGGTCAGGTGCACCGCCTTTCCGAATAAATCTCTTTTTCATACCTTGTAACGAAAAATGGCTGACCTTACGGGCCAGCCATTTTTCATTGATGATGATGAAGTGTTATCTCACCACTGTCACGCGTTTCACGCTCATGCCGTTTTCGCCATAAATGCGGATCATGAACACGCCCACGCCAAACTGACTCATGTTCAGGATGGTCGTGCTGTCGTTCACTTCGGCATCATACACCACCTGACCCAGCTCGTTCACCACAGTGAGGCGTTGCATTCCATCCGCCTGGATGGTAACGTTGCCGTTGGTCGGGTTGGGGAAGAGGCTGGCGTGGATGCCAAACTCGTTCACGTCGGTGGAGTTCTTCACGCTGATGTTCATCGTGCCCAAACCATTGTTGCATTCCGAAACAGGGGCAGCAGTGAGGACGACGTCGCCCTTGTAGGTTTCGCTCCAAGTAACCACTACCGACTTGCCGTCGTTGGCGGGCAGCAATGTACCGGCTTCTTCAGGCTCGATGCTGAAGCCTACCATCACGTCGTTGGCGATAGTATAGGTGGTCGTCGGGGTGAGGCGCACGTCAAGGTTGTTGTCACCGCTGATTTCAGGCACCTCAACGATAGGATTCACGGTTACATTGATGGCTTGTTCGAGAGCCGTTTCGCAGCCCGTAGCATCGGTCACTTTGGTCAGCATGGCGTTGAGGTCTTCGATGGGCAGGATGCTGATGGAATACTCGTTGCTTTCGGCAATGAAACCTTCCATGCCAGTGGCTTCCACGGTGAAGGGAGCCATGCCAGTAAAGACGAAGTCAACCTTTACTTCGGTGCCTTCGCAGACCGATTCAGGCACAATGCCCATGGTCATTGTCGGAGCAGCATTCACATTGACGGTGAAGGTGAGTTCGCCTTCATCGAAGAATGTTTGGCAAGTGCGATTATATATTACTTCGATGTTATAAATGGTTGTGCCGACGGACGGGACACCCAAATCGAGGGTCGTTGCTTCTTTGTCGAGTTCATAGTTAACACCATCAATAACCACTATAAAATCGGCTACACTGGGGTTGCCTTCAACGAATCCTTCGAGATTGAATGGCATGATGGCGTTCTCGCCTTCGCAGAGTTCAATGGCATTGTTAGTCAAGTTAATTTCTGGCATCGGATTCATCTCGAAGGGATAGTTGTAAGTGATAGAGCCACAGCCTTGCGACACGGCGAAAGCAGTGATAGTGACACCATTGGCCATATCTGACAGGCCAGGCGTATAGGTGGTTGACAAAGCTGTAGCATCTTCAAATTCGCCGTCACCATCGGTCAGCCATTGGAAGGAGACATAATCGCCTGTGATGTTGACTGCAATGTCTTGCGGCTCATCGATGGCGCAATAGTTTTTGATGATAATGGCATCCTCAATTACAACATTCTCGACGATAAACACCGTCATCTCATCAGTGATGGTCTCGCCACCACCGTTGATGGTGAGGGTCAGTGTGGCAGAACCATTTTCAATATCTTGAGTACCAGGTGTATAAAGCGGCGTGGCGATGCTGACATCATTGAAGGTGCCGTCGCCAGAGGTCGTCCAATGCATATTGTCATAGTGGATGGCATAACCCACGATTTGGGTATCGTTACCTTCGCAAATGGTCACGTCGTGACCAGCGGTGCCGGCCATCACGCGGGCGGCGGGCAGGCTGATATAGTCAATCCAAGCGCAGTCGCTGCCGTTATTGACGCTACCGTCCTTGGTGTAGGTCCATTTGTAGTTATGGACACCTTCGTTGACGGGATAAGCAGCCTTGGTCCAACTCACGTTGCCCGACCAGTTGCCTTTTTCTTGGTTGTCGATATAGAAATGTAGCTTGTCGTAACCGGCTTCCGATGACACCTTGTAATAGAAGGAAATCGAGTCGTTCGATCCGGCTTCATGTCTCAGGATGAGGGTGGTGATGCCGTTGCTGCCGATGGTGCCCGAACGCATGCAATGGTCGCCTTCATATGGGTCTTCCGTGACGCGGCGCCACGGGTTGTTGGCATCGTTGGTCCAGCCTTCACCAAGTTCGATTTCGAAGTCTTCGATGATGAGGCCGACCTTGGCAGTGTAATCCTTTTGTCCGCTGTATTGTCCTGAGGTGACATTCAAGGTCATGTCACACATATAGCCCATAGGCGTGTTTTCGTTGATAGTGATGTTGTACGTGGCTGTTTGGGTCTCGCCAGCATTGAAGCTCTCGAAGTTGACGCTGCTTTCCTCGATGATGATGTAAGGTGACAGCAGATTCAAGTTGGCGATAGTGGCAGCTGCATCAGCGTGACCTCTGTTTTCGATGGGGAAGCTCAAGATGGCAGTTTCACCGGCATCCAGACGACCGTTGCCGTTACCGTTGACTTCGGTGATGCTCATGTTGCCAAGTTCGAAGACGGGGGCGTAGGCTCTCATTGCAATGTTGCTGACATAGACATCATCGCCGTTGGTCACGGTGATGGTGAAGCGGTTGCTCGTGTTGTCGGGCACATTGTCGGCCACGGTGAACGAGAAAGCGTCAGCGACGGTTTGCAGGGTGCTGGGATCCATGCCTTCATATTGAGCCGTGCCGTTGGTGATGGTGATGTATTCCGATTCGGTGGTAAGGACAGCCTCGAAAGGAGCCATCGGGTCGCTACCGACATTCTTCATGGTGACATCGAGGCTGATGTTTTCACCAAAGTCGAGTTCGCCATTGCCGTTCACGTCATTGACGACCTTGCTGTCGTAGACGATATAAGGACCATCGGCAGGAATCACACCCATGATGGCTTCATAGCGAAGATAGTTCTGTCCCGTGACGACGAGGTTTACTTCAGTCGGGGGCACTTGCGCTTCAAAGGTGATGGTTTGCGGGTCACCGGTGGCTTCTGCCACAGCGATGATGTCCCAACTGCCTTCAGCATTCTCCACGACCAAGCTAATCATACAACCAGCAGGAGCGGTGATGGTAGCTTCACCCAAACCAGCGATGAGGACTTCAGGATGGGTGACATCCATTTCTTGGGGCACTTGGGTATAGATGCGCAGGAAAGCGTCGCAGTGGGCGGTGAACATGGTGTAGGTGATGTCCTTGTCGTCGGTATTGTAAGGCCATGAACTCTGGGCAAGGAAGTATTTGCCAGCCACATTACCGAAAGCGGGCATCCAGTTGCCGGTGTTAGCGGCATACGGACCGTAGTCGGGCATGAAGTCGCCGTCGAAAAGGTCGTAAACACCCCAAACATAGGTGTCGTTGACGAAGGAGTAGGACGTTTCAGTTGGGCAGAGGATACCCACAGCACCGGCGTTCTCGCCGTTGAAGGTGCGGCGCATCCAAGCCTCGGCGAAGCAGTCTTCGTTATAGTTGTACTTACCCGTGAGGCAGTTGATGGACATCACGAAAGGCAGCTTGCCCACGTTGTTCATTTGATAGACGTGACTGTTGCGTACTGCTGGTTCACCCCAACCGGTTTCCAGGCCGTGGTCGCGGTGTTGCAGCCAGAAAGAACCCGAATTGACGGCTTGCACCACCTGTTCGGGAGTACCACCCGTCCAGCCTCCCAACTCGCTCGGTGAGGCGGGGATGTAACCCAATCCATTGGGACCGAAATAGTTGACCACCATGGAAGTGTTCTGGTTCGACGACCAGCTGCTGCCAGGCGTACCGCTGTAGATGCAGTTGATACGGTTCGGGTCGTAGCCGTGTTGACGCATATAGCCGCCAAATACTTCAGAGCAAATCTGGAACCAACGCTCGTTCTGCCAACCTAAAGCCGTAATAGGACGGGTATAGAAATCAGGATCCATGTTGGGGTTGGTGTATTCGTATTCAAGTTGCTTGCCGACAAAGACGGGCAATTCGGCAGGTGTCTCGGCAATCAGGCGTGAGAAAGCCATGTCGGGCAGGTTGTCGTTGCCTACGGCATCGGCGTAGCCATTGTCGGTGATGCAGCTACCGTAGGGGTGTGGGACACTTTCAGCAGGGATGTACTGACCCATGTTGGTGCCATGGTCGCCCATCAAGCAGACCGCCACAGGAGCAATCTCCCAAGTGTTGTAGGCGTTGTGGAACCAACTCTTTATTTGTGACGTGCTGTTGGCGGGCATTTCGTCGAGACGATAGACCTCGGTGAGGATACCTTGACGACGACGATAGTCCTTCAGCTGGTTGGCGTACTCAGCCCAAGCGTCGTTGTTGGGCGTGATGATAAGGTACTCGGCACCATCGGCACCGTCGCGCAACCATTGCTGCATGCGGGCTTCATAGTCGATGACAGGCAGCTGGTCGTAGTTGGCCAGTTCAGCTGCGAGGATGGGGTCCCAATAGGGGGAACGCAAACGGTCTTCACCAAAATGTCCGTTGCCGCCATCAAAGGTCACCGAGAGTTCAATGTTGGTGTAGATGACCAGGTCTTTGGTGACAGGATTGTACTGGAAAGGCGTGATGGCCACGGTAACGGCATCAACACCACGGATGTACGTATTGCCCATAACAAAAGGCTCGGCAGGATAGAAGGCGTTCTTGCTGTAGACGACGGCATCCTTCACATAGTTCATATCAGGCTCCTCATTCTCCGACTGGATGCGGAGGGCAGGGGCGATGGTGACATCATGAAGGGTTTCGGTTTCAAAGCTAAGCACATGGAGCGTGGCAGTGGCGCCATGAGGGATGGCCATCATGCGGCTCTCAGCAGGCAGGTTGGGCATACCAGCGTCGTTGGGCAGCGAGACTGCGGAGATGTTCACTTCACTCATCTCCTCATCACGATAGGTGAGTTGATTGAGTGTGACTTGTCCCACGTTGTAGCTGATGTGCAGCCCGTCGCGGGTCTTCTCCGTCAGGTTGAAGCCTTGCTTCCCCTTGACGGGATAGTCGAAGGTCTGTGCCACGGCATAGTTGCCCATCAAGGCAACCATCGCGATGGCAAGAAGTGTTAGTAATGACTTTTTCATAGTGTTATGTTTTGATTTGGTTTGTCTTTTATTTTACGGAAAAGAGACGCAAATTTGCGTCTCTATTTCTAAGTCTTACATTTTAAACTTTATACTCAATCATACTCGCCCCACCTCATGCAAGCTCCCTTCAGTTGCTTCTTCAACGGGAACATGATGGTGACTCTTGCTGTGATATCCGTGTTGAGACGGTAGCTGAGCAGATAGGGGTCAATATAGCTTGCGCCAATCACATTTTGCGATTCGCCATTGATTTCCTCGTGAGAGAATGAGTTGACCGCATCCACATGGTAGGCGGCATCGGCTTTGAGAAGCAAATAATAGTTGGCGAAATTAATCTTGAATATGACACCTGCACCTACTGCAATACCAACATTCCAGGGACGCATGTTCTGTGCCGTGATTTCAACAGTGTCGATGGTTGCCCCGATTTCACTATACTGTTGGTTTTCGGTGCCGTAGTTAAGAATCTCTTTTTTCTGCCATATTTCCTTTCCTGCCAACGGCAACGAACCTCTCAAAGCGGCATAGACGAAAGGCCTGATGTTGCCTTGGCCCAAATAGTAGGTGACCGGTATTTGTACGTTCACCTCTTGGTATGCTACATCCAGTTGACGATAAAAGTTCTTGTTCTCGGTAAGGGAGACGGGGAAGTTGGTCACTTCGTAGTTGAGCTGTAAGTTGCGCATGGCATAAAGTCCTTCAATGCCAAAGCTGATGTTGTTCTTCCATTTGTACTCAAAGACGAGACCGCCCGTCAAGCCAATGTTGAATGGCTGGTTGTAACGGGTTTTGGTGCCGCCTATATGGAGCCATTGTGTCATGGTCCCGCCACCGATGATGCCGATGTTGTATTTGGCTTCGTTGGAATAAAACTGGGAACGCGTCGATGGGAGAGGTTTGTTAAACTGAGCTTGGGCTGTAGTGCCAAGGAACAAGACGGTCAAAATCAGGAAATATGCTTTTTTCATTGCTGTAGTTGTCTATGATTTAATTGTTGAATTCGCCGTAGTGTGCGTCTTGGGTGTTGTGGATGACGAGGGCATCACCTGAGTTGGGCAGGTAACCAAAGCGCAACAGCTGTGCCAATGTGGGTCCTTCCTTGTAATACTTCATGGTCTCTATGCCCCAACGCAAATCTTTGATGACTGGCTTTGTGATGGTGTCGGTCCTTTGGGTGACCGTATCGGTGATTATGACGGTTTCTTCAGCCATACGTCCTGAGATAATGACGGCATTAAGGGGCTGGGTCCTTGAACTGATGCTGCGGATTTCGTAGAAATAGATGGTGAAATAAGGGTCGCTTCCCATGATATAGACGGTTTGGAAGTCACCATTGGAGTAGGAACCGTTCTTGAAATACGAGGGCGCGATGGTGTCGGTGGTAAAACGCTCGATGTCGTTCTTAATATAATAATAGGTGCTGTCATTACTCGAATACTCACAGAAATAGCCGCCATACTCCGGGTGCTCTGGGTCTCCATGAGGAGCCTTGAACTCAAGTTGGGCAATGCCTTTATGTTGTTCGGTGATTTTGAAATAGGCCGTGTATGCCAGAGGGCCTAACTCTATCATGTAGGCACTGTTCTCTCCAATAATCTTCATGTAGAGGTCAAGATTGTCGGCCTTGTAGCTGCCCTCAACTCTCGGGGGTTCGTCACCATAATAGAGATAGTTATCGCCAAAAGCCTCAAGCAGACGCTGCGGCATAAATTCATTGATGTTTGGGATGTGTTGATAAGCGTAATAAACGGTCTCGTTGCTTTTCGGCTCGTCTTTCAGACACGAGGTGAAAAGTGTCATGCTCGCGATGAAAAGAACCATTTTCAAAAGATGTTTCTTCATATAATGACTGTCTGTTGAGGTTGCTTGATTTGACTTTTAATAAAACATGCAAATGTAATGATTTATTTTATTCAACCAAATTTTGCCGCAGTTTTTTATATTTCAATGTATGGCATTGTGTTTTAGTTTGTTATGATGATTTTTTTTGTGACAATTTTTCCATTGTGGTTGAAAACAAAGAGATAGATGCCATTCTTTTTGCAGTTCAGATTGTATGAATGGCTACTTTGGGGTGTGGTTGTAAGGCTGAATTGGTCGATGATTTGGCCTTGCATATTGTACACTGAAGTGTTGACGATGCCCTCGATGTCTCCAAAACAAATGTTCATCTCTCCGTTGTTGGGATTGGGCATGATGCCAATCTCTGGCTGCATGGCATTGTCATCTGTTCCATAGAAAGAACATATATACCAATAGCGTTCCGATTCGCCTTGGGGCTTGCATTTGTTATAGGCCGTGGCGCGAAGCCAGATGGTGTCAGGGACATGGTTGAGCACATAAAACCTGCATGTCTTGCCAGGAGGCGTGGTGCTTTGGTCGGGCTCAATTAGCCATACCACATTAGGGTCTTCAAATTTCCAACTGACAGAATCCCATTGGCATTCGCTGTTGCGGTCGCTGATGGTGAAGTCATAGCTGTTGATTTGGAACTCGGTGGCTGTGACTACCCAATGGGGATAGATGTTTTCGGGGTCTACAGGACGGATTTCAGTGGGGTCAGGCGAATAGTTGATGGAAAGATGGAGGTATTCGGTGCTGTCGCAACCCAAGGGGGTGGGGAAAACTTTTGTGTAGGTGCCTGATTGGGTATAGGTTGTGCCATACCAGGTGTATTCGTCGCATTCGTCTACGTCGATACTGGTTCCTTCCACATTACCCGACACGATGAGGTGGCATACGACGGTACTGTCGCAGTTGTCATGGGTGTCGTAATGACGGATATGGTCGCCGTCGGTAGTGTATTCCTCGCCGTCCCATATAAAAATGCCGCACACTGTGGTGTCAAACTCTACGTGTTGGTCCATTCCCATAGTCAGGTGCAAGGTGGCGATACTGTCGCAGCCGCCTGACGTGATGTAGGTCCAGGGATAGTCGCCTGCTTGGTCGTAAGTGCGTCCGTCCCATGTGTAGCTGCCGCTGCATTCATGGTGGTCGAAGTCGTAGGTGATGCGATCGGCCACTGTAAGGGTTAGGGTGACGATGCTGTCGCAGCCTTGAACGGTCTGCAATTCTTGTACACGTTCGTAGGTCCCCGGACCGTTGTATTCAAAGCTGAAGCCATAATCGTCATAAATGCTTGGCTCACCTAACCAGCAGCGACTATCGGTAATCGGGATGTGATATTGTTGTCGTGCAGTGATGTAGACCAAAAGGCTGTCTTGGCATTCGGGATTGACGGGATTGTCCTGTAAGCGGGAAAGGATGGTATCGTTGTTGATGAGGATGTTGCTGAAACCATAGCCTGAGTATAACCCTCCGGCACAGGTCTCGTCGCTTTCGGTCACATAATGTTGTGTCATGTCGACGAAGAAATGCAATGTGTCTGAGTTGCTCGACAGACAGCCTAATGCATCTGTCTCAACATAAAAGAAAGCCTCGTAGAGTTGTTGGTTGTGATAAACGTGTGTTGTTGGATTCTCGGTGCTGGTGGTGCCATCGCCAAAGTTCCACAGAATATTGTATTCCTGGTAGTTGACATCGGCATGGAAGTTCACGGTTTGTTCAACACAATATGAGAAAACTTCATCAACTTGTATAGAAATGTCGTTGATGGTCAGATTGGTGCTGAGGTCTTTGGCACTGGAGCCGACGAGGTAGGCATATCCTTTGGCATTTCCGAATCCGTACACATGGGCGTTGAATCCATTGGTGCAGCTGATGTGGTGTACGCCGTGTGAGATGTTCATCCGGAGAAAACTGTAGTCGGGGTTGCCGGTTACTCTTCTGAACATCAGGGGTGAAATCAATTCGCCATCAAAGTATACATTATTAATATCGTCAGTTTTGACAATGATGTTGACGCTATGTACGGTGACGTTGATGTTGCTGTTGTTGAAAGTGGTGAAAGTGATGTCGTTGATGCGTTGTTCCACCGGGGCAATCCACACCATGGATGGGTCTCCGAGACCGCCGTCGGGGTTTTGGTCGTAGCTTGAGTTGTTGTAAAGATATACGGCACAAGGCTGGTCTGCTTGCAGGAAACAGGACAGGTCGTCTTCTGGCATACTGAATATGTATGATTCGTTAGCCCTCAAGGTTGTCAGGGGCATTCCGTTTTTTGTGATGGCATTGTTGTCGGCACTGGAGGTGATTTTGATGAAATCGCGGTTACGGTCAAGAGAGTTGGTAACAACGAATTTCTTGCCCCACGAGCGCAGGGGCATGGCTTGTTCAAAGATGTGATCGTATCCATTACCCATGTTGATGGGAATGCAGGTCAGCGTGTTTCCGTTGAACACCGCGATTCGCTTGCAGTCGGCAGCCAGCACACGCGAACCGCTCAAATCGCGCTGGTCGCCCGTCCGGGCCGATCTTACGTGATAAGTTTCGCCTGCGTTTAGCGTAATGCTAAAGGTTTGTCCTGCCAGATGCCCGCCCAAAGTGGCGCATGAAGGTGTGATGGCGATTTCTGTATTGTCTTCTGTTGCTACGATGAGAAAGGCACTGGTTTGATTATTGACGACATACATGTTTCCTGATGACGGTGGCGCTGTTGATTGGTCATGGCATTGGATGATGTATTCGTCGCCAAGGCTTTCAGTAGGCAGCACGAAGGACGCATCAAACGAGACGTAGGCAATGTTGGTGCAATACACAGATATGGTGTCGTTGGCAGTGACCTTGATGGCTTTGTTGGATACGGTCTCGTAATTGTTGCTGTCGTGATAGCCTTGTGCTTCAGGAATGTCAATCGTCGTGATGTTGTTGGCTCTTACTGTGAAGCTCTCTTCCCAACCTGTCAACGGGTTGGTGACGGTGCCTGAGCAGTCGCGTTTTGCGCTAATCAGCACTTGGGTGGTAACCCATCCACCTTGTGAATGGTCTTTGAATCCATTGTGCATAAACGAAATCCAAAACTCCTTGCCTTGTGTAGACGTGTTTTGGGCAAAGGTGGCAGGGAAGGTGCTGCACAAGAATAATGACAATATGACTAATATCCGTAGCCGTTTCATATTCATCGCTGTTAGTGTCGCTTATCGTCTGACGATGACTTTCTTCGCTATAGTGCCTTCCTTTCCCGTGGCAACGAAGAAATAGATGCCTTCAGCGTGGCGTTTCATGTTGTATTGAACATGTTCCGGGCCACCAATGCTATAGGTGTTGAACTGGTCTATGAGGTTGCCTGTCATGTCGTACACCTTCAGGTCAATCATGCCGGTGAGCTGCTCAAAGCTGAGCGTCATAGTGCCATTGTTGGGATTGGGCACCACACTGAAATCGGCATGGTTTTCTGTTTGTTCGTCAACGTCATAGAACGAGCAGACGAACCAATAGCGTTGAGACTGGCCTTCGGGAGAGCATCTGTTATATACTGTCGCTGTCAACCAAACGGTGTCTTCGATGTGGTTCAGCACATACATCTTGCAAATCTTTCCTGGAGGCGTTGTGGTTTGGTCCGTTTCAAGCAACCATTGCACATGCGAGTCATCAAAGGCCCAAGTGATGGAATCCCAATGGCAAGTGCCTGGGTGTCCGGCTTCCCAAATGCTGAAATCGTATGAGTTGATTTGGAACTCGGTGGCTGTGATGACCCAGTGCGGTGTGGCATTGTTGGCATCAACAGGGTAGATTTCTGAAGGTTGCGGGGTGTACTCAAACTCGACATGCATCGTGACGATACTGTCGCAGTCAGCGACATTTTTGTAGGTGCGGTGGTAAGTGCCGCTCATGTCGTATTCCAAATCAGGATGGTCGGACGAAACGATTTCATGTCCCATAGGATTCCAGAAGTAACTGTCGCAGTTTTCGTCTTCCGAAACGGTGAACTCGGTCTCGTCGTGGCTGCTGATGGTGAGATAAAGCGTCGCCTCGCTCTCGCAGCCGTATTCGTTGGTGTAATGGTGCGTGTAGGTGGTGCTGTGGTCGAAAGTCATGTCCACGTTGTATGTGTCGTTCTGCCAGTGGTAGAAGTCGCAGCTTGTGGCCACCACGTCGATGTCATAGCTGGGACGTAGCTCAAGGTTGAGGACAAGGGTGCTGTCACATGAACCTGCAAACTGCAACGTGTCGTAATAGGTGCCTGTCTCATAATAGGTTCGTCCGTTGGAAGCCCAGGTGTATTGGGTGGCACAGAGTGAAACGTTATAGGTCTTGGAGTTGTATTCGGCCTCGTCAATATAGAGGTGTACGATGCTGTCGCAACCTGCTACGGTCTCGTAAACGTAGGTGTAAGCCGAGCTGCTGGGTTGAAGGTAGTCGCCGTTGTAGTAATAACCGAGACCGCCTTCGCAGGTCGACTCGTTGAAGGTTTGTTCATATCTCGGGTCTTGAATCAGATGGAGCCTGATGATGCTGTCGCAGCCGTGGATGGATTGCAAAGTGTGGTAGTACGTGCCGGATGCGCTAAGCTGGTTGCCAAAAAAGTCATAAGATTCACCTTGGCAGAAGTGGCGGGTGATAGGGGTCTCGTAGGTGTCCCAATTACTAAGGTGTAGGTGTATGGTGCTGTCGCAGCCGTGTTGTGTTTGTATGGTGTGGTCGTAAACACCTGGGATATGCAATTCTTCACCGAAGAAGTTGTAGGTGCTGTTCTCGCATACGGTTTGATAGACATCGGCTTCCATGTTGGGGTAAACTATGATGGTGACGGAAACGTTTTGGTTGGTGATGCCGTCGCTGACGGTGCAGGTATAGGTGTTGGAACCTACAGGTGGGGTAGCCACAGGGTTTTGTGTGTTGGCGTTGTTCAGCGTGTTAGCGGGTGTCCAGGTGTAGGTATAGCTGCCCGTGCCGCCAGAGGGTTGTGCGTGAAGTGTGGTCGATTCACCTTCGCAGAGTTCATAGAGGTCGGCAGTGGCCATGGCGGTCATGTTGGAACCTTCCATGCTCACGGTGACTTGTGCCGTGCTGCTGCATCCGCCTTGTGGGTTGGTGACAGTGACGGTGTAGGTTTGCGTGGCTTGCAAGGGTACAGTTTGTGTGGATTGGCTATTAGGGTTGGTAACCATGTTGGCAGGCTCCCAATGGAAGTTGAACGAACCTGTTGTTCCAGCACTTGCCGTAAGGTTGGAGGTGCCGCCATAGATGACGGTGGTGGGCGATGCTGAGGCAGAGGCCATAGGCGAGGCATAGACTGGAACGGTTTGTGTCTTTGTGCTGGTACAGTGCCCATCGCCGCATGAGGTGGTGAGGGTTACGGTATAGTTGCCCGCATTGGCATAGGTGTGGGTGACGTTTTGCCCTGTGCCAGTCTGCCCGTCACCGAAGTTCCATTGATAGTTTTGGATTTGCTGACCACTGGGGTTGGTGGTTGAAGTGCTGGTGAATTGGGTCGGGGTTCCTCTACAGACCGAGGTGTAGTTGAAGTTAGCATTGGGTTGGGGATAAATGACAACGGCTTCGGTAGTGGCGCTGTTGGATTGTGCTCCAACACTGATGGTGCATGTGTATTGACCAGCCATATTCAAGGTGCAATTCGGACGGGTGGGATTCTGCTGGTTGCTGTTGAATCCGCCTGGGCCGGTCCAACTGTAAGTGGCTCCGTCCTGACCGTTGGCAGTCAGGTAAATCGTTTCGCCCACGCAGTATGGACCGCCACCATCAACCAAAGGAGGCAGGATGCCGCAGTCAGTCGTACCCGTACCACCTACTTTACTGAAGGAGATATTGGTCGTTTGGTTCGAGTAGTTGGTAATGACGAGGATGTAATACTCACCCGTTTGTGATGTTGAAGGAATCATGCAATGCTCAGTATGGGCGGCGGCATAACTACAACTGACCACCTTGTTGGAAGTCAAGCCATTGGGACAAGGTGTGGTAGGGTCGGTGAAAGGCCCCCAACAGCAGAAGTCGATGTCAACCGAAGGAGTACTGTACATATAGATATCGATGTTACCAGGGTTTAGTATCCTCATATAATACCAAGCAGGATTTGGAGTGGTGTACAGACAGTCGTAATCAGGGCCGGATTCACCGGAGCCGGCATTCACACCAGCAGGGAAGTCATAAAGGCCGTTGTCGGTGCAGAACGGGTCGGCATTGGCGCAGGTGTTGTTCTGCCTCGATCTGACGTATACATCCATCATCAGCGAATTGGTGAATTCCATCGGAAGGGCAGCCTTGTATTCACTTGCCATTTCTGCCGCTTGTTCCTTGTCCATTTGGGCAAACTGATGTGCGTTTTGCTCGCGGAAATCGGCAAAGTTTTCCCGAAGGTCAATGTTTTGGAACGCCTCGCTGGCACTGACAACGAAAACGCCATCCTGCTCGCCTTCAACCACGTCAAATCGACTGTCGTTGACCAAGTTATATAGGAAAAACACGCGCTCATCGAAAAGGTTAATGTCGGTGATGTCAACGCTGATGGTCGATTGGTTATTGGCATGTTGTGGTTGTTGGGCATAGTGCCTCTGCGGAGCTGCCGTCAGTAGCATGACAACAAGGAAGAGCTTTGTAAAATTTCTCATGACGCTGGTATGTTGAATGGTTTATATTATTAATTAGTTGACTTTCAATAGTATGTTGAATACAGGCTTTTTCAGTAAATGACAAAAACACATTATTATAAAGCGACAAATATAGAAATTTTTCTCAAATAGTATTGAAAAAATCAAGAAAAAAATGAAAAAAGCGGCTTGAGCCGCTTTTTAGTGAACTAATATGTTCTGTTTTATGCCATTATTGCGATACGATGACTTTCTTCGCGATGGTGCCATCCTTGCTGGTGGCTACGAAGAAGTATATGCCGTCGGCACGACCTTTCATGCTGTAAGTCATTGAACTTGATTCGGCATTGTAAGTCTCGAATTGGTCAACGAGATGGCCTGTCATGTCATACACCTTCATTTCGACTTTTCCAGTGAAACTTTCAAAGTTGAGTGTCATGGTACCGTTGTTGGGGTTGGGGACAACGTTGAAGCTTCCCGGGCAGGTTGAGGAGCCGTAGTCTTCAATGCCATAGAACGAGCAGATGAACCAATAACGTTGGGTGATGCCTTGGGGGGCGCATTCGTTGTAGATGGTGGTACGGAGCCAAACGGTGTCTTCAACATAATTCAATACATACAATGTGCAATTCCTGCCCATCGGCACAGTGGTCGAGTCGGGCTCAAGCAACCATTCGAGTTCAGGGTTTTCAAAGCTCCAGTCTATGGAATCCCAATGGCAAAGCGTGTGATAGTAGTCCCAAATCTTGAACTCGTAGGCGTTGATTTGGAACTCTGTGGCTGTGACGACCCAGTGGGGATAGGTGTTGTCGGGGTCAACGGGATAAATCTCCATGGGCTGGGGCGTGTATTCGAGCTCGAGCTGCATGGTGACGAGGCTGTCGCAGCCGTGGCGGTCTGCGTATGTGCGATGATAGGTACCTGAGCGGTCGTAGTCGTTGCCTTCATGGTCGGTGGAAAGGATTTCATGACCTTGAGGATCCCAGAAGTAACTGTCGCAGTGTTCGTTGTCCATAAACTCGCTTTCCTCTATAGGATAGGCGGAAAGATGCAAGTGGAGGACGCTGTCGCAGCCGTATTGTGTCTGCAACGTGTGGTCGTATACTCCAGGTGAATGAATGGTTTGACCATAAAAAGTATAACTTCCATTTTCACAGAAGGAGTCGTAGAGATCCTTCTCCTCCTTTGGATGTACTGTCAGGGTCACGCTGACCTCTTGGATGGTCAGTCCGTCACTGACGGAACAATGGAATGTGGTCGTTCCGAGAGGTGGTGTGGCTACGGGGTTTTGGGTGGTCGTGTTGTTGAGCAAGTTGGCAGGTGACCAGTTGAAGGTATAGTTTCCTGTGCCATTATGGGGTACGGCATGGAGTGTCGTTTGCTCGTCCTCGCAGAGCTCATATTGGTCAGCGGTGGCAGTGGCTGTCAAGTCGGATCCTGCCATGTTGACCGTGATTTGTGTTGTGCTGGAGCAGTCGCCTTCTGTGTTGGTGACGGTGCAAGTGAAAGTCTGTGTCTCTTGGATAGGAACAGTTTGTGTGGTTTGGCTGTTGGGGTTGGTGACCATGTTGGCAGGTTCCCAGTGATAGGAGAACGAGCCTTCTGCACCGGGGTCGGCAGTGAGGGTGGCAACGCCGCCGTACTGTACGGAGCTCGGGTTGACTGTGGCGGTAGCCACGGGCATAGCAAGAACGACCACGTCTTGAGTGATTTGGTCTTCGCATCTGCCTCCGGTCTGCACCGTGTAGGTGACTTGGTAGGTTCCAGCGGCAGCATAGGTGTGCGTCACATTCTGTTCGTCACTTTCTTCTCCGTCTCCGAAGTCCCAATGATAGTGGGTGAATGCTTGTCCCGAGGGATTGGTGGTGGCGGTGCTGGTGAATTCGGTGGCGGTGCCAAAGCAAGCAGTGGTGGCTTCAAAGTTGGCGATGGGCTGGGGATATACGAGGACCTCGGTTGTGCCAGAGGTGGTTTGTCCGTCGACGGTTGTGACACAAGTGTAGACACCACCCATTTCGTAGGTGCAATTGGGAATGGTGGGATTCTGTGTGTTTGAGGTAAAGCCGTTGGGCCCTGTCCAACTATAGGTGGCACCGGCTTGTGTGTTGACGAACAAATTGATAGTCTCGCCCGCACAATAAGGGCCGTCGTTAGTGGCGATACCAGGCATGATGCCGCAGTCAGTTTCGCCATCTCCTGCATATTTTTGGAAGGTGATGTAACCGTCGCTGCCGCTATAGTTGGTGATAAGAAGGATGTAATACTGTCCTACCTGTCCGTTCACCACGTTAGCATACTCATAATGCCGTGCGTCAAAACTACAGTCGTGAAGGTTGCCTGAGGGATAGAAAGTGGGGTTTGTCGTGTTGTTCGGACAACTGGAGCAGTCTGCAGTCAACATGCCTGCTTCTCCTGCTTCGGTCGGACACGGGGCGATTTGGTCGTCGAAAGGCCCCCAAAGGGCGAAGTCGACGTCAAAAGAGGCTTCAATCAAGATGGTGATGTTGCCTGCGACACCTATTCTCATGTAATACCAGAATGAATGCTTGTTGGTGGGTGAATTGCCCAGGCATCCGTAGTTAGGCCCTGACCATGAATAGCCGCTATTGAGAGCCGGGAATTCATAAACGTCGGAAGTGCAGAAGGGCTCTGCATCCATGCAATGGTTGGCACGGTCAAGGTGGTCGGCAATCAGGAAGTTGAAGTAGTCATGGCTTATGTTATGTGCCCATGAGTTAAGGATTTCACGGAACTCCTCTTTGGGCAATGCTGCCGCTGCCTCGTATTCTTCCCGGAGCGTCATCCTGAGATAATCGAATTCGGCATAAATCGGGATGTCAGGGTTGTAGCTGTTGGGCCTGATAAACAATTCACCGGGATTTTCGGTTGGGGTGCAAAGCCAAATGTCGCTCGTGGCAAGTGCTGACGCCAATTGAACACGCTCCTCCACGTTCTCAATCTCAAAAACGTTGAAAAGGAACCCATTTTCATATTCCCTGATTTGGGATTGTTGAGTCGTATTGCCATTTTGGGACTCAATACGTGTTTGCCCGAAATACTTCATCGGCATAAGGACGAGTATCGTGCCGAAGATGAACCATTTTGCTATGTTTTTCATCATGGTGATTATTAGATTGTTTGTTTTTGCTATTTGTCTTATCGTATTACGTTGACACGCTTCATCGCGAAGCCATTATCGGTGTGAATGCAGATGAGATAAGTTCCGGCAGCGAACTGGCTCATGTTGAGCAGGGCATGGTTGCCTTGGACTTCTGTGTCGAGGACGATTTGTCCGAAAGTGTTGCTTACGGTGACGCGCCTCATGCCCTCAGCCTCCACTGTGATATTGCCGCTGGTAGGATTCGGAAACACATAGGCCTTGATGCTGTATTCGCTCACATCGGTTGAATTCTTCACATGGATGGTCATGCTGCTTTCGTCTTCGCCGCAGTATCCAAGAGCCCATACATGGAGGAGAACATCCCCTTTGAAAGTCTCGCTCCATGTGATGGTGGCTACGCCTTCTTCAACGACAACGCTACCAGCTTCCTCTGGGTCGATGCTCCAGAAGGAGCCTCCGTTGGGCGCAGTCGAGTAAACGCTGGCAGGCGTCAGTCTCATGTCAACTTCAGTGTCGCCGTTGATGGTTTCAATCACTGGGGCAGTCATGACGGCCAAGTCCATCTTGACTATTGAGTCGCAGCCATGAATGTCCGTGTAGATTCGCTCGTAAATGCCTGATTCGGTATAGGTGATGCCATCCCACTCATAGCTGTCGCAAGCATCAACGGCCCACATCTCTTCTGATGAATGGTTGATGGTCAGCTGCATCACCACGGTCGAGTCACACCCGTGAATGGAGGTGAAGGTGTGTTCATATATGCCGTTTTCGGTGATGACATCGCCGCCCCATTCGTAGCTGTCGCAGGCTTCGACTTCGGTCTCCATGTGGTAAGCGTCGATGAGGGTAAGGTGCATGGTGACGATGCTGTCGCAGCCGTAGATGCTTTGCAGGGTTTGCTCGTAGTCGCCGTCTTCGCTGTATTCGGTGCCGTTCCAGTTGTAGCTGACGCAGGCTTCCATGTTGAACTCGGTGTGTTCGACGGGGTGTATGTTGAGCAGGAAGAGGTGCTCGGCATCACCGCAACCGTAAGGTGACATGGCTTTGACCCACAGGTTGACGCTGCCATTGGCGATGTCTTGTGCGCCAGGTGTGTAGGTCGTCTCGGCATCTAAAGTACCACTGAATTCGCCGTCGCCTTCGGTCTCCCAACTGACAAGGCCTGCCTCGCTGAGGGTGGCGGCCAGGTTGATGCTCTGGTTTTCGCAAATGTCGCCTTCCTCGTCCATTTCAATGCTTGCAGCTTCGTGGAAACGGATGGTGACATCGTCGGTGAGGGTCTCGCCTAACGCATTGGTGGCTGTGAGGGTCAATGTGACTTCCTTGTTGTTGAAGTCTTGCTCGCCAGGGGTATAGATGGGGCTGAGGATGTCGGTGGCATTAAAGTTGCCGTCACCGGCAGTAGTCCAGTGCAGGGTCTCGTAACCAATGGCGTTGGCTTCGAGCTGCACGGCCTCTTGGCAAAGGTCTTGGTCGGCACCGGCAATGCAGGCAAAACTGATGTGGCGTACAGGGAAGAGGATTTCGTCAATCCAGGCATGGTCTGAACCCATGGAGCCACTGCCATTCTTCTCATAAACCCAACTGAAGGTGTGCTCGCCTTGGGTGACGGGGAAGACCATTTCACGCCAGTTGAGGGAACCTGACCATTCTTGCATCATCGTGCCGTCGATATAGAAGCGCAGGAAGTCGCCGTTCATCTCGCTGTCGGTCTTTCTTAAGAATCGGATTTCGTCGTTGAGATTCTCTACATTATATAGAATGCTGAGTGTTGAGGTCTCGTTGTTTTCGATGTCACCTGATTGCAGGCAGAACGAACCGGCATTGGGCTCGGTGGAACTGACTACCCAAGGATGCTGAGGGTCGTTTTCCCATTCGAAGCCTTCCAAGCCTTGTTCAAAACTGGCGATTTCAAGGCCAACACGGTGCACGAAGGTGTGCTCGTCACCGTAGTAGCCTCCGTTTTGTGCTACCGTCAATTTCAGGGCGGCGTCTTCACCTTTGGGCATGGTTGCCGATACGCTGACGGTATAGGTCACCTCAATAGTCTCGTTGGGATTGACAAGTGGTGTGGAAATGATGGGGTTGCTGACAGTGATATGTTGCGATTGGGTGGTGCTGAGCGCGACTGTCAGGTCGGAGACAGCGGCACTGCCAAAGTTGCTGTAATTCATGGTGATTTCTGCGGCTTCGCCTGGGTCGAGGCGACCGTTGCCGTTGCCGTTGTTGCTGCCGCTGTCGTTGATTGACAGTATGTCGCTGACTTTTAGATTAGGAGCGGCTGCAAAGAAACTGAAAGATGAGGTCCATTGATGGTCGCCATCGTTCATGGCAAGGCTGAAGCTGATGTGCGCATTGTCGGGGATACTGTCGGCCACAACGATGCCAAACACGCTTTCAAGATCGATGGTTTGTTCGGGCGTCAAGGCGGGAAGTGAAGCGTAGCTCTCAGTGATGGTGACGTACAAAGGTGTAGTGGTACTCAAGGTGGCTGAAGCCGCGTTTGAGGTGATGTCGCCAG
This sequence comes from Bacteroidales bacterium, assembly GCA_024689285.1. The sequence continues at coordinate 27,969 of JAILDR010000151.1, forward strand.
CGTTCTTGATGGCCATGTTGAATGATGCAGTCTCGCCGTATTCAAGTTGTCCGTTGCCGCTTGCATCATTGAGGCTCACTTCGGTCAGTGTGAGGTTCGGCTCGCTGATGACGGTGATGGTGCCCACATAGCGAAGGTAGTCTTGCTTGGTGCCCACGATGGTGATCTGTGAGTTGGAGGGTTGCGCAGGAATACTGATGCTTTGGCTGCTGCCTGTCGCCGTGGCCACGGCCAGGATGTTGTTGTCTCTTGTCAGGGCGATAACGGCTCCGGCAGGGGCACTCACGTTAACACTCGTGGTGGAGGCACTGATTTGTGTGGGGTGGGTGACCGTCATGGTTTGTGGCACCTGTGTGTAGAGGGTCAGGAAGGCGTCGCAATGGCTGGTGAACATCTTATGGGTGATAGCTTTTTTGTCGTGATTGTATGGCCATGAGCTTTGTTGCAGGAAGTATTTGCCGGCCACATTGCCGAAAGCGGGTCTCCAGTTGCCTTCGTAGTTGGCGTAAGGGCCATAGTCTGGAAGGAACTGCGGGTCGTATTGGTCGTACAAGCCCCAAGCGTAGGCATCGTTGACGAACGAGTAGGAGGTTTGCGTGGGTCCGATGCAGCCCACCGCACCGGCGTTCTGGTTGTTGTAGGTGCGACGCATGAAGGCTTCAATGAGGCAACCGGAACCATAATCGAAGGTGCCGGTTTGGCAGTTGATGGTGTTGACGAAGGTCAGTTTGCCCGTGTTGGTCATCTGGGCCACGTCACTTGTGCTGAAGTCAGGTTCGCCCCAGCCTTGATAGTAGCCGTGGTCGCGGTGTTGCAGCAGCATTGTGCCGTTATTGACTGCATTGACGACCTGTGCGGCAGTGCCGCCTGTCCAGCCACCGAGTTCTGAAGGTGTCTGGGGGATGTAGCCGCATCCATTGGGGCCAAAATAGTTGACCACCATGTAGGTGTTCTGGTTCGATGACCAGCTGTTGCCTGGATAGCCGGAATAGATGGCATTGATGCGGACAGGGTGCTTGCCTTGCAAACGCCAGTATCCGCCCACTACTTCAGAGCAAATCTGGAACCAACGCTCATCCTGCCACCCTAATGCGGTGATGGGCTGGTCGTAGGTAGAGGCACTCATGTTGGGGTTGGTGTACTCATATTCAAGCTGCTTGCTGACCATCATCTGGGCTTCATTGGCATTGGCGGCCACAAGGCGCGAGAAAGCCATCTCAGGCAGGTTGTCGCCTGTCACATCGGCATAGCCGTTGTCGGTGATGCAGTTGCCGTAACTTGAAGAGTGGTAGGTGATTTCTGCTGGTATGCCTTGTGCCATGTTGGTGTTATGGTCACCGAGGAGCAATACTGCAACGGGAGGAATCTCCCAGTGGTTGTAAGCGTTGTGGAAATAGCTCTTCATCATGGCGGTGGTGGTGCAGCCCATTTCGCTCAGGCTCTTCACCTCGGTGAGGATGCCTTGCTTGATGCGGTACTCGCAGAGTTGGTTTGCGTATTGACGGAAACTCTCGTTGTTGGGGATGACGATGAGGTATTCACAGCCTTCGGGACGGTTGTTCACCCATTCTTGCATACGCGCTTCATAGTCGATGACGGGCAGTTGGTTGTAGTTCGCCAGATTCTGCATGAGGATGGGATCCCAATAGGGCGAACGCAGACGGTCGTCTCCAAACTCCCCGTTGCCGCCATCGAAGCGGATGCCGAATTGCAGGTCGTCGTATACGCGCAGCTCTTTGGTGACAGGGTTGTACTGGTAGGGTGCCACGGTGACGGCCACCGTCTGCACACCACGCAGGCTGAAGGGCTCACTGACGGTGACGGGCTGCTCGGGGAAGAAAGCGTTCTTGTTGTAGATGCTCAAGTCTTTCTCGTATGTATTGGGACTGTCGTCGGTGTCGAATTTGATGGGTGTGGCGGGCAACAGGTCGACGTTGGCAATGGTAGTCATGCTACGATAGCCCATCTCGACATGGGCCGAAGCACCATTGGGCACGGCCACGAAACGGCTGAACGAGGGCAGGTTGGGCTCGCCTTCGCTGGCGGGGAGGCTGATGCCTGTGCCGCCGTTGACGACATCGCCCGTGTATCCGTTGTCGGTAATGTTGACGATGCTCGTCTGTTTCAGAACGTGGCGCATCTGAAGGCCTGAACGGGTGTTGTTCTTTACAGAGAAGCCTTCTTTTTGGGCATCGTTATTGAAAGTGAAGTCGCGAGTCTGGGCGTTCAGTGCCAAAGCCGAAAGCAACAGGGCGGCGAGGGTGAATGTGCGAAAAACGAATCTCATCAGTTATGGTATTGCTTGTTTGTACCTCTTTTGAAAAAACGCGTAAAAATACAATTTTTTTCTTATATGGAAGAATTTTTGGCAACAAAAGGTGTTTTTTTTGTCATAAGGGCAGAGGGAGGGACCACATAATGATGTAAAAAGTTAAATAACTTTTTTTTTCGGTCGTTTTGTTGCAGCTGTTGCAGTTTTTTTTCGGCCTATGCAGCCGGTAATTATTAACGATGGGACAACGATTCTACGGGGGAGATACTATTGCAGTAGTTTCTTCACCTCATCAACTGGCAAATCAACACCTTGCGCGATTTGCTCAACGCTTAAGCCCAAAGCATGAAAACGACGTGCGGCTTCGGTTTTTGCCTGTTGAGCACCTTGTTTGATACCTTGTTTGATACCCTCTTCCAACCCCTGTTTTATGCCTTTGTTCATCGCCGTCTTCATCACGCTGTAGTTGTCCCAGAACATCTTGCGGCTCTCCTCATACTCCCAGCGCTCTGCATCTGAATAACGGGCTATCTCGGCCTGCTCGAACACCTTCTGGAACACGCGGTCCTGCAAGGCCTTGGGGCGTTCGAGCAGACGGTAGAGGTTCTGCAAAACAAACATCCATTTGTCGAACAACGTCCCCAGCTCGTCTTCGGTCTTGTTGAACTTCGGCATCTCCAGATAGATGAAGGTCAGTTTGTCGTAGAACACGTGGTTGTCCTCCACATCCTTCAGTTTAATCTCGTGGCGGTAGCTGTCGTCAGGGTACTCTCCGTCGGGGAAGACGAAGTTGAGTATGCCGATAGTATAGACATTCTCCAGATGGTAGTCCCATTTCCCCTTGACGGCCTGCTGGCGGATGGGCGTGGTGGCGTAGTAGACGCTGCGGTCCTTGAAATACTCCTGCTCAGCCTTCTGCATCTCCACGATGAAGCGGCTGCCGTCCTTGGTCATGCAGTAGACGTCGAACACCGAGCGACGGTCGCCGTAGCCATCTCCCAAATTCTCGCTGTTGAGGTACTGTATGTCCTCGATTTCGTTCGCGCTGTTGTTGAACAGGGCATTGAGGAAGCTCATCAGTAAGTCCTTGTTCATCTCGGTGCCAAACAGCTTCTTGAACCCGAAGTCGGTGTAGGGGTTGATGTATTTCTCTCTCGATGTGTCCGTCATGGCTTTGTTGTTTTTATTGTTAATTAACAACTGTCACGATGCAAAAGTAGCAATAATTTGGAAAATGACGAGCAAATTGGGCAAAAAAAGAAAATCCTGCAAGCAACCGGGCGGAACTCGCCTCTGCCGCTGGCAGGATGAGCTGAATGCGTTCTGAAATCAGAAAGGATTCAGCAAGGGAACAGCAGGGAATGGGGAGTGTTTCCTGAATTAATTGAACCGGTATGCAACGCCTATGCTGGCATTATTGTAGAGTACAGGGCTTGTAATATCGAATGGATAATGTGGGTTACTATCATTTCGGATATTGTTTAATATCTTGAACTTCAAACAGTAGGAAAGCCCAATTTCAAAATGTTTTGTTACAGGACATGAAACATTTATCCCCCCGAGCAATCCTATGCCAAGATAATACGAAATGACACCATAAGGATTCCTTGCCCCGAGTTCATCTGTATTATAATGCCTTGCCCAAGTCCCCATAGTTACATCCTTTTCATAATTGACTAAATAGGACAAATCAATGCCCCAAAAGGGTGTGACGTTTATCAATTGGCGTTCACCTGTGACCCGAACCCCAACTGTTGAAGCGAGGCTGGCCTCTTGCCATTTGTCAACATAGAAATGTGTTTCAGAGTATCGGTAATTCCGCGAAAACGACATATAACTACAACCAAAGTTGAACGTCCATCTGTTTTTCCGCATGGAAAAAAACGGGGAAACACCCCAATTAAACGGCGACGAGGATACACCATACTCGTCTGCCCCGTACAAATTGCCTTGCAGCCATATCTGGTTGTAAGCAAAGCCGACGCTGAAGGTGATTGCCTTTTCTGTCTGCTCTTTCTCCTGGCCAAAGCAGTGGATAGCCAATAGCAGAACGATGATGATGAAAAGTGTTTTTTTCATAGTAGCACGATTTTTTGAAGGTTATTGTATTCTGAGTCAAGACCTACGACTTGTAGTAGATAGATTCCCTTGGGGAGAGCGGAGATGTCGATGGAGATATTCTCGGCAGCGGCAGCCCCAGGCATCATACCACAGCCGCTCCACGGTGTTGCCGCAGACGGTGGCAGCAAGGCTGCCTTGGTGGTCTTTCAGGGTGTGATGCATTGTGCCTCCTTGGTCGTTTTGCGTGAAAAATTCAATCATTGGTTGATCTGCCTGATTTGAGAAGGTTTCAGCACGTTCAGCAAGAAGAATCCGGTATAATCCTTGATGTTGTTGGTGACAAAATGCTGACATTTTACCTTGCGGCTAAGGGTATACTGGATGCTATCCTCAATGTCAGGAGAGGTCTCTGCAATAGCTTCATTAACATCCTTTTCGATAAATCCAACAAGATTGAACTTGGTCTGCAGGTATTTCACTTGGGCACGAATCTCATCAGCAGTTCGTTTCTTCTGAAACACGGAGACGAACTGAGCTATGCTCAAGGTTGAAATATAAAGGCGTTTGCCTTTCAATGTGAAAAGGTATCTCAAGCAACGCTCGCCAACAGACTTCCCAGACCATGCTCCAACTAGCACGTTGGTGTCGACAAAGATTCGGTTACTATCCATCATGGCATGATAACAGCTTGATATTTCTTCATTTCGGTCGGGGTCAACAAGTCGAGGTTCTTAGAGGCCCACGATTTCATGGCCGTACGATAGATGTCTTCCTCTTTCAACCCGGCCCTTTTCAACATAATGGAGATCAATTCCAAATATAAGGATTTCATTTCCTCGGCTTTTATTGCTTCTTCTTTTTTTGTCATGATGGTTCTATTTTAGATTGTTTTCAATTTGCAAAAATAACCAAATTTTTTCTTTTGCAAGGGCTGATTCCCAAAATAGAATATTATAAAATTACTCTTTCACCACCTTTCGCACGCACTTCCGTCCCTCATCATCGGTAATGTTGACGAAATAGACGCCTGTAGGCAGCGCCGCCATATCGATGCGGAACTCGTCGCCCTCGCCTTGCGTGGTTGCCACTTGATGCCCGAGCGTGTTGAACACTTGGGCTTGCCTCAAGTCCTTGCCCGTGATTGTGACGAGGCCGCTGGTGGGGTTGGGATGAAGGGTGGCGAAGGAAGACGAAACCGTATTCTCTGCAATGGAGTCCCAATCAAAGCTTGTCTGGCCTGCACGGAAAGGATAATTGGGGTCCGTGCAGAAAGCATAGTCATGAATATAGCATTTCGACTGGTTGTTTGGATAAGGGGCATTATCCACTTCGGTTGTGATTCTCATCCATCCGTAGCAATAGCCTCCTTCTACTTGTCTTCTTACACCAATGAAAGCCGAGTCCACATCTTCTCCATAATCAACAATAATCGTGGGACCGTCCTTGCCGGTCAATAATCCCCAAGGATCTTCAGGTGCGTCACGCCAACACGATTCCGGCATTAAGGAAAGGGTGTCTCCATAATTTACAAATTTGTTCCAGCCATTTTTATAGTAATACTGCATGTCGCCCACGGTATAAGCCCTTACACAATACCAATAGTAATTCGGCACGCCAATCCAAAGGTCTTTTGTGCCGTTGGCATCAAAGTCGTATAATGCATATCCAGGCCCGATTTCAGGCCGAAGCAGATTTGGGGAAGGATTGTCCACATAGATGATTTCACCATTTTGTGCGAAGGCTGTTGACAATGCCATCGCCAAGAGTGTGATTATGAATGCCTTTTTCATCGTTGGTTAGTTTTGACTGTTAATTGTTTCAAATTAAATCGAATCGTTTCTGAAATTCGGTTGCAAAAGTAACACGATGGTAAAACATTGTCAAGAAAAACTATGTTCGGATTTGTTCGGGTTTTTCGACAACGTCTTGAAGACCATTATAATACTATGATAGCCGTCAGGCTGCCTTGGTGGTCTTTAATTCCTTACGGTGCAAGTGCCTGTAAATAACCTTTTCCCACCATTCCCTTGCTGCCCCCATTCTGCCCCCTTGCTGAATGCGTTCTGAAATCAGAAAGGATTCAGCAGGGGAACAGCGGGGAATTGAGGTTGTTGCCGAGTTTAATTGAATCGATATGCAACGCCTATGCTGGCATTATGGTAAAGTACAGGGCTAGTAATAGATATGTTATGAGCGGTGGTAAAATTCCGTATATCATTTATTATCTTGAATTTCATGCAGTATGAAATTCCAATTTCGAAATGTTTCGCTATTGGACAAGAAACATTAATTCCCCCCAATACGTCGAGACCAAAGGGAATTGGAATATCATTCCACACATATATGTCGTGATAATTTCTTGCTTCGAGTTCATCTGTATTATAGTGCCTTGTCGAAGTCCCCATAGTTACATCCTTTTCATAATTGATTAAATAGGACAAATCAATGCCCAGAAAGGGTGTGACGTTTATCAATTGGCGTTCACCTGTGACCCGAAACCCAACTGTCGAAGCCAGGTTCGCCTCTTGCCACTTGTCTATTGAGAAATGGGTCTCGGAGTATTTTTGAGTCCGTGAAAACGACAAATAGCTGCAACTAAAGCCAAACTCCCACCTGTTTTTCCGCATGGAAAAAAACGGGGAAACGCCCCAGTTGAATGGCGATGAAGATACGGCACCATACTCGGTCGTCCCATAGCAGTTGCTTTGGAGCCATATCTGATGGTAAGCGATACCTGCGCTATATGTGAATGGCTTTTTCTGTTGCTCTTTCTCTTGGCCGAAACAGTGGATAGCCAATAGCAGAACGATGATGATGGAAAGTGGTTTTTTCATAGTAGCACGATTTTTTGAAGGTTATTGTATTCTGAGTCAAGACCTACGACTTGTAGTAGATAGATTCCCTTGGGGAGGGCTGAAATGTCGATAGGGATATTCTCGGCAGCGGCGGCTTCTGTATAAAACACCGAATGCCCGTTCAGGTTCGTAATCGAAACGGAACATTTCCCGGGTACCAACGAAGGCAACTGCACGCGAAAAACGCCACTACTCGGATTCGGATACACACACAAACCGTTGCTGGTAGAATATGAACCATTTGTTGATAAATGAAAACCGTCAGTTAAATAGTTTTCTCGTTTAATTTGATTATCCGCGGAATCATCTATAAGGTCGTCGGTATAATCCCCATCATCGTCATCCTCATCATCGTCATCGTCGTTGTCATCGTAAACGGGTTGTTTTGAGCGAGCGTTGAAAACAGAGCCTGCTTCGGCCACAAAGCCGGATTTTAGAATGACAGTGTTACTCGCCGACAGGGAGAGTTGTTGGCCTCTTGGCACAACATAGTCGCAATCCATGGTGACGTTACTTCCGGTGACAGCATTGAACAGTTCGTTATCCAAGACGCATTGCGTTGGTGTTGCAATGACAACATTTTCCATGTTCATGCGATACCACACCCTTACCCAATCTACCAGCAAACTGCTGGGGAATGGCGTGTTAGCGTCTGGAGAATCATCAATATGTTCATCGGTTTGATTTCCTCGAATAGCCAGATTTAGAATCAGACACATCGGTTCTTCAGGGTGGGTAATATGTGTGTCATAAGACCGGTTTGCTTCCACTATGCATCGTCCCCACCTTAGTTTGTTTCGCTTCAATTTTCGATCCCCATTTACATACCATGCTATCTTGTTTCGGTCCCAGTCAACACTAAATGCATTGAAACTCGTTGAAAAGTCTATTCCATAGTTTCTTTTCTTATGGCACTGTTGCTCGGCACTCTCATAGTGACTTGTCATATGGTGAACTTTAGATAATTTGTCAGGGTCATAATTGCCCAAAATGTTTTTCTCATTCCAAAACTCAAAGATGTCAAGTTCATTATACGTTAGGCTTTGGCCAAAAAGCCAAAAAGCAGGCCAAAACCCCTTGCCTTTAGGCAGTTTTACACTCGCTTCAAACTTGCCATTGATGGTAAATTTTCTTTTTGTTTCTATGTTGCATGAAGAGTATCTGAATAATCTTCTGTTTGCAATGCCGTCGCCAAGAATTGAATCATCGTCTTTATTACTATATACTTTTCTATCCAATGGCGGGTCTTCGATTTCTGCGATCAAGCTTAAGATGCCATTTGTAACCTCATAGTTTCCGTCAAAGTTATAATACTGCTGTTCATTGCCAGGGCGAAGATGACCACCATTTGGAAGCCAAGTGATCCATGCAGATTTGTCCAAGCCATGACCAATAAAATCATCCTCATACACCAATATCCAAGGGTTGTCGTTGCATAGATTGTCGCTATCGCTATAATACTTACTTTGAAAATGGCAGTAATCCACTCTGTCCAGGCTGTCCTGTGCATAATCCAACAATGACAATCCGCACAGCAGGGTAAGAAAAACAATCCTTTTCATGGCTCACTCCTTTCCCGCAGCTTCTTTCAGCGTGTCAATCTGTTCCTGCAAGTCGATAACATAGAGTGTCAGCTCTTCTATTTTCTGCAGTAGGATTCTGTTCATTTCGCCAAGCGAAACGTCCTTTCCGTCGATGTCGTCTGCCGAAGGCACGTCGGGTAAGTGTTTGTAGTTGCTCACAAAGTGTTTCAACTCGGCAAGGCTCATAAGCACGTAATCATTGTCGAAAACGAAGTCCGGCCAATAGGAAGAGTCTTCGTTCACACGGATTTCCTTTGCCAAGATGGTGCCGTTTACCGAAAGTTTATAAATGGGATGATTGGTGCCAATGCCTATATAGCCATTTCGGTCGTCAATAAACAATGCGTAATTCAACAGATCATCCGCCCCATTAGTCCTCGGCCTCCAAAAATTCAAACCGCTTCTCCCGTTGTCGTTACAATATCCAATAGCCCATTTAGACAGGGGATGCCCATCTCCGACGATATCGCCAAACATTATGGAACCGCAGACTGACCCGGGAGCACCTCCTGCCGTTGAGGAACGCGAAATGAGAATGTTTCCATCTACCACATGCAGCTTTTGCTTAGGATGGTTGGTTCCTATGCCTACATAGCCTTTGTAATCGTTTTCTTCACAAAGGAATATGACATTGTTTAAGCCGCCGCCATTCTGGTCCCATGTTTTCCACATGTTCAGGCCATGGCCTTGGGCATTGTCATTGACATACTCAATGCCCCATGATCCATAGGGATAGGCTGTTGAGGTCTCGTCGCCGAAGAGGATGGAACCGTTAGTTGAGCCGAGTGCTTTATCGGATCTTGCAGCCTTACTCGAAATGAGAATATTACCCCCAACCACATGAAACATTTGCCGGGGAGCACTTGTGTTTACACCTATGAAACCGTTGGTAGCGATGGTATCTCCTTCGATGTACATTCTCAATAAGTTGTTGGTCCTGATTTCGATGGGATTATTTGAGTTGGTTCCAAGGACTCCAATGGTAGGTATGGCATTATAGGGTAGATTATTGCCTTCCAATAACCAAGGAGAAACTTGTGCGGAAATGTGCAGTGAGATGCTCCAAAGAGCGATGATAAAAAGTGATTTAATGGTTTTCATAACAGTTCTTTTTATTACGTTAATTATTACTATTTATTGCGTTGTATTAACATTTTGATGTTATTTTGTGTCTTGCCTCCCAAATGAGGCTTCATCAGATGAACTTGTTTTCCTCTTCATGATTTATGAAATTTGTTCCGTTTACTCTGTCACCGTAAACTCCCCGTAGTACTCGTCCCCGTTGGGCAACGTGAAATTGACAATGTAGTCGCCCGCATTAGGGATGTACAAAATGACGCCATTGGGAGTGATTGTCGATAAGCATTCTACCACGGATCCTGTGGATGTGGTGACAGAAATGGCAACTTGTCCGAGGTTCTCAGTGAAGACCACCGTGAGGGCATGGCCATTGATGGAGGCTTGAATGGAGGAACCTTTGGGATTGTTATGAGAATTCCCCTCTTTAATAATAATATGGCTGAGTCCATCCGTTGAATTAGTGTCATGCGCGCCACACCATACTACAGGCGATAAAAGGCAGAGCAGCAGAAATAATTGTTTTAAAATAAGTGTTTGCATACGATTTAGGTTAGAAATCAGATGCAAACCTACAACAACGAAGCTACTTTGCGTCAGAAAAACGAATTCGGATTATTTGGATTTTTTATTAACAACTTGATTTTGAACGCATCATCAATCCATGAAGCGTTATGGCTATGCGATCTTTGGAACCCAAAATCCTTTTCAATCGATTTTACCGTTCCCATATCGTACTGATGGAATGTTGCAATAGAACGGCAATTTGGGTGTTATCCAAACCGAGAAGGCACAAATAGCAATACAGAAAATCCTTTTCTTTCAAATCTGGATATTGCAGTTTCAACTTCTCAAAAAAGAAACCATAGTGAAGACTGGCAGCTTCTTTAAGTCGAGCCTTTTGCATGTCATTAAGAGCCAAGCCTGCATAGGCTGAAATGGGGACTGTGGATTTAATCGGATTCTTCTTGTCGTTGCATAAACCAAGAATCTGCTGACAGATTGGCTCTTCTTCATAATTCTCTTCAATATTCTCCTGATTAGCCTTATGCGGAGCGAACAAATCATCCATTATTCGTTTCTCATCAATTCTTTCTTTCAATGCGGCATTACTTCGTCTAAGTCTACCCGCAAGGGCTTCCTGCTGAATCTTGTGAGCCTTGCGTTCGGACTCAATCAAAGTTTCAAGATTTCGTTTGCGCCGCCTGTTTAGATAATACAACAAACTTATTATCAATAACAAAAACGACATACCCATAACCACCGCCAAGGCCTGTTTGATTTGTTTTTGGTTTTGGCGTTTCAATCTTACTTGACTATAGGCTTTATACAGCTCTGTTAATCGCGATTTTATTTCACTTTTGTTTTCTTCCTGATTGACATATGGAACCAAAAATTCTGCGTATTCCAGGACTCCCTCATTTATTTGTTGTGCTTTGCAGATTTTTACCAGTCGTTCAGCAGCCTGTTTCTTTAGCCCAATGTTTGATGATTCTTGAAAAACCTTGCTCCAAACTATCAATGCCGAATCAAGTTCCTTTTCATCGTATAACACCTCGCCAATACATGAATAACGCAAGATGCTCTCTTCAGGGCTTCCCGACACAGATAGCAAATGGTATAAAGAAGTAATCACTTCTTTTGCTTTATTTTTATCCCTTTTGTATCCTAAATAGACCAGATGCGTTACAATATTTCTGTACATCAACATTGATGTATCATCCACCATTTCAATCGCTTTTCTATAATAAAAATCTGCACTATCTAATTCTTCCAACATGTCATAATTAGAGCCTATTTCGTTTAATGTCCATGCCAGATGCCACGGGACTGCTTCATACTTTTGATAATACTGAAGACATAGACGGCCAAAATAAATGGATTGTTCATGAAGATATTGGTCGGAATATATCATGGATAAGTGCGTGCAGATTAAAGCCATCAACCTTACCTTGTCAGCAGTTAGCGCTTTTCCCTCAAAATGGATCTCCATCGTTTCCAAGGCCTTCAAGTACTCCTTGCATGCCTCCACTACACTATCGCTTTCATAAAATCCTACACCATTAATATAATGGGCACGGGCGGCGAGGAACGCCGTCGTTTGGGCGGACGCATGCGATGCGTCCCTACGGCGGAATGGCCCTACCGACATACCGCGTGCTTCAGCTCCAGGCGAACCCGCAATAGAATCATAATACGCCACCGCCCGCAGCAGGTCCTTGCGGTTGGTCTGCTCGCAGTCGTTCTTGTAAAGCAATTCGGAAAGCAACAGCTGGAAATAATGGATGTCGGATTCATCGAGGCTGTCGGCCTCGGGGCTTGCGGCAAAGGCCTGCAGCAGGGCAAAGGCGCTGTCAGGCTGCCGCCACATCAGGCTGTCGATGCTTTCCAGCGTCCGGCAGGCTTCCCCCTCCATGAGGGGGTGCCGCGCAGCGGCGGGGGAGGCCAGCGAAGTCCTTTCCCCCTCTAAGAGGGGGCCAGGGGGAGTTTGGCATCCCAACACCATCAGCAACGTTATGCCGAGCAATACAACGGTTCTATGTCCCGGAATTCTCATTCTCATGCCGCAAAGATAGCAAAATTCTCATTTTTCTCACGTGAGAATAGTGAGAAAAGCTGTCCCTGTCCCACAGGCGGAGGCTGTCCCACTGGGACGGGTGTCCCACACTGTCCCATCTGTCCCAAGGGGTGGGACAGGTGGGACAGTGGGACACTTGAACGTCAAAAAACGCATATGATAAAGCCTTGATAACAAGTCTGTTGTATTCTATTGGGTTTACTCCCCTTTTGCTCCTCTATTGCTCCCGTTTTGGGTAACACCGACTCAACGTCAACTCAACGCTGTCATTCCCTCTTTAGGTTAACTGTTCTACTGCAATGCTGCTTCGAGGTGTATGGTTTCTAACTTCGATACACCCTCGACTCACCCTCGATATAACAACGACTTGGCCATAAAGCAAAAAACGGGCGGGGTTTTAACAAAAACGATTGTTATCTCACCATCAGCTTCCCATATTTTACCACATCGTTCCTATACATCAACTTGACGATGTCAAAGAAGTCATTGTAGAAAGCCTACATCTTAACAATCCTCCGGCTCCAGCGTTGGCCGTCTTGCATGACGACAATGTGATACATGCCTGCAGGTCTGTTTTTGAAGCTGATAACCATTGCGTCTTGCTCCGACAGAATGAGACGTCCGCTCTCGTCAAATACTTGTACCGTAAAGTGCCCTTCTTGCTCCATGCCGATACGGATTTCGTCGGTAGTGGGGTTGGGGTACAAGTCCAGTGGATGGATATCTTGTTCTGTAGTCTCGTCAAGGTATGGTGGCAGCGAAATATAGTCAATCCAGGCGCAATCTTCACCGGCATTCACCGAATAGTCTTTGCTGTACAACCACTTGTATTCGTGGCTCCCGGGGCCGACATTGTAAAAATGTGAGAACCAAGATTGGATCCCCGACCATTTCCCTTTCTCTACATCGTCGATGTAGAAAATGAGAAAGTCGAAATTGGCTTCAGACGACAATCTGCTGAAAAACGAGAAGGTGCCTGGGTCTGATGAGGTGTAGGTGAATTTGATCCACGATGATTCGTCATGGGTGATGGTTGTGTCCGACATGGCGCAGTATTCGCCATCGTAGGCTCCTGAATGTTCGATGGTCCAGGGATGCTCGGGGTCGTTGGTCCAATACTGTGGATTGAAGACACCGCTTTCAAAACTCTCCGTGGAGAATCCTATCGGATGGGTGATGTGGTTCTCCATCACCAAGTTGTTTACTGTGGTGGTAAGGAGAAGGTCTACGGTCGGCACTTCACCGGCACTATACTCAATGTAGATTTCAAAACTGACTTCGATAGAGGCTCCGATGGGCATGTTGTCTAAGGTTTTCTCGGGTGTGATGACACGGATGTAGCCTTCGTTGTTGTGTAAAGCAAAGCGCGGACTCACTGCTTGATAATGTCCGATGTTGGTGACTCTGAATGTGAGGGTGGCATATTCGCCCGGGTCAAGGTCGCCGTTGCTGTTTTCGTCTTCGATGGAGGTCAGTGTCGCCGTCATGCGAGGGGCCGTAACGGTCATCTCGAACTCGCGCTCAAGGCTGATGCCACCAGATTGTGTGGTGATGGTGAAAGGCACCTTCGTATAATCGGGGATATCGTCAGTGAGGCTGAAGCTGAAAGCGTTCTCAATGTTCAGGCTTTCATCTGGCGACAAGACTGGGAAAGAGGCTTCATCTTGAGTGATGAGCATTTGTCCTGAACTGTTGGAGAGCTTCGCCGTCCCAGCTTCGTTGGATTGTATCCCGAAGTTCTTGAGGGTCAGGTTGATGGTCCCGGATTGCCCGTAGGGGAGGCTTTCCGCTCCATTATTGATGGCCACGCTGTCGGCAATGACATAAGGCCCTTCGATGGGGGTCACTGTGATGGTCTCTTCCCGACGGAGCCGGTTCAGCCCCGTCATGGTCAGTGTTAACGTATTGGTTGGGACGAAATCTGTGAGGTAAAGAGTCTGTTCCTCGCCAGTGCCAATGGCGGTGGCTATCAGGTGGTCTTTGCGGCCGTATCTGGCGCTTAGCGCGATTTGTACACCTTCAGGCACCGTGACGTGGAAAGGTATGAATCTGGTGATGGATTCGTCGAATGTGGCCTCTATGGTTTGTGGCACTTCGGTGAAGATTCTCAGGAACGCATCGCAATGGGCATGGTAGGTGTTGAAGATGGTGGTGAGCATGGTTTCATCGGTGCCCGGAAATACTTGTTCCCTTAGGAAATACTTGCCCGACACTAAGGCGAAGGAGGGTAGCCATTCGGCAATATGGTTGGCGTATGGGCCGTAGTTGGGAAGGAAACCGGGGTCGAACAAATCCCAGATACCCCAAAGGAAGATGTCGTTGGCGAAAGAGTAGGTCTGCCCTGTTGGGCTGATTGCCCCTACGATGCCTGCATTCTGTCCGTCGCGGGTCATGCGCATCAAGGCTTCGGTGAAACTGAGCGTGGGTACGTCGTATTGTCCTGTCCTGCAGTTGATGGAGATGAGGAAAGGCATCTGTCCTGGGTTGTTGATGGCATCAAAATCGCTGACGTAGATGAGGGGTTGATACCACTTTTGGTTCCAACCATGATCACGATGCTGCACGATGTAGGCACCTTGGTTGAAGGCGCGGATGACGTGTTCGGCTGTGGCACCTGTCCATCCGCCAAGTTCACCTGGGGTGGCGGGGATATATCCCAAACCATCGGGACCGAAATAAGACACGACGTTGCTGGTGCCGCTGGCCGACGACCATTGGTCACTCAGTTCGCCGCTGTGTATCTCGCTGAGGCGTGTTGGTGTCTTTCCGTGTTGGCTGAGGTAACCATAGATGGTTGAGATGGTGATTTGGAACCATTTGTTGGTCTGCCATGCGGAAGCTGTCAAGGGGTGCTCGTAAAAATATTGATCCATGCATGGGTTGGTGTACTCATATTCTATTTGTTTGCCTATGAAGATGGGCAGCTCCTCTTCGGTTTCAGCCACGAGGCGTGAGAAGGTGATGTCGGGCAGATTGTCGCCGTCGATATCTGCGTAGGGATTGTCTGAAGCTACTGAATTATCTATGGGATGTTGGACACGGAAGGCTGGTACGCATACGTCAATGTTGTCGCCGCCCTCTCCGATGAGGCACACCGCCGCAGGCGGGATGTCCCAATTTTGATAGATCTCCCTAATCCATGTCCTCAACATGCGGGAGTCAGCGACTCCAACCTCTTCGAGAGAAATCACATCGGTGAGGATGCCTTGACGGGTGCGGTAGTTGGCCAGCTCTTGTGCTGCGTTGATGAACGCATCGTTGTTGGGGGTGAGAATGAGGTATTCGCAGCCCGTGGCGCGGTTTCTCACCCATTCTTGTCTGCGTGCATCATAGTCGATGGGAGCGAGGCAGTCGTAGTTGAGGATGTTGTTCTGAAGGATGGGATCCCAATAAGGTGAGCGCAGGCGGTCGTCGCCATAATGGCCGTTGCCTCCTTCAAAACGAATTTCGATGTCCAACTGGTGGTTGATGGCAATTTCTTGCCTCACAGGGTTAAACTGTACGGGGCTGATGCCTAAGTGGATG
>JAILDR010000185.1 GCA_024689285.1 Bacteroidales bacterium
CGTTCCTCTCTCGATGGACATCAATCTCTTCACCGATACCGACGACGATACCAAACAAGTCCAGCAACTGTATCATCGCATCAATAAGTTGGGCTTGGTGGACAGGGCCATCATCCTGCTTTGGCTTGAAAACATGAGCTATGAGGAAATCGGGCAAATTATCGGCATCTCCACCAAGAACGTCTCGGTGAAACTGGTCAGAATCAAGGAACAACTGAAGAAAATGTCAAACGAATAAAAACGCAAAGCGATGGAAACGAGAGAATTGGAAGAGATGAAGGTACAACTGGCCGTGCTGAACGGAAAGCTGGAGAACGAACGCATCGTTGACGAAAGGCTTCTTGGGGAAGCCACAAAAAAACATCTTTCCGAATTGCAACGGAAACTGATTGGCAGAATCGTCATATTCGGTGTGTTGACTCCTATTTTCTCCTATTTTCTCGGGCTGTATTTCGGGCTTTGGTGCTTGGGAATCACCGTCTTATGCATTTATGTTTATCGAATGACCAGACAAACCTATTCAACCTCCGTGACTGTGGCGGAATACATTAAGCGAATCCGTAAAGCCTTGAAAACCTACAAAAAAGCAAACAAATTCATGTGGATTTTCTCCATCTCGTTCATAACATTGTTTTCAATCATTGTTGCAACCTCCATGTCTATCGACGGTTGGTCATCAAGAGGAATAGAAGGAGCACTCGGAGCTTTCTTAATGTGTTTCTTAATTATCCTCGTTTTGTTGGTAACCTATTTTATCAGCAATGTGTATGTTTCGCCTAAGGTCGAGCTTATGTTGGAGCAGGTTTTGGAGGATTTGGGAAAAGACAATCAGGAGGCAAAATAAGTAGGCGTGATTTTTGCAGCATTTAACCTGTTTTTCATATAGTTAAACAATTGAAAATCAAACACTATGAAGAAGATTTACACTCTTTTGCTCTTTACAGCATTCGTATTCCAAAGCGCTTTGGTGCAAAACGAACTCCAAAATCCATACGCAGTAGCCAAGGAAGATGGATTCAGCTACCGTTCCTTGAATAAACTCATCAACATGGACAGTCTTTATGTCGGGTCACAATTTGAGCGCCCTTATCATGACCTTTTGAGTATTCTGTATTCTCGGGTAGGGCATTACAAAGATGCCATGCGTATGGCTGAAAAAGGCAGTTTGTTTTCAGACAAGACGCGGTTGGCCAAGACCTATGAAAATGTGATAACAATACCTTTGTCGGAAGTGATTGACAGCATCATCGAAAACAACCGTGTCATCATGCTTAACGAGATGCATTTTAATCCCCATAGCAGGGCTTTTGTCATCAGTTGGTTGGAAAAATGCTACCAAAACGGATACCGTTACTTTGCCGCTGAGACCTTATTAGCGAAGGACTCCTTGATAAACGAGCGGCGCACCGTGCTACTTGGCAAGACGGGATTCTATTGCGATGAACCTGTTTTCGGAGACCTATTAAGAACGGCACTCCACATAGGCTATACACTGGTGCCATACGAGGCCGATGGTTGGGGTGTTGACCGCGAGAGGAATGAAGCAGACAACCTGATCAAGAACATCCTTGACAAAGACCCTGAAGCGAAATTTTTGGTCTATGGAGGTATGGGGCATATCTCCGACCACAAAGGGTGGTCGATGATGGGTGGATTTTTCAAGGAAAAGACAGACATCGACCCGTTTACGATGGATTGCAGCGTCATGACGTTCTCTGAACAATACGAAAACATGGACTCACTACGTACCGCATTTTTTGACTGCATTGATGCCATGCCCGTCCGTGAGCCAATTATCTGTTACGATACTGTGAAACACATCTATCCAAACAACTCAGGCATGGATGTTACCTGCTGCTTGCCGCGCACACGCTTCATCGAAGACAACATCCCTGACTGGAAACTCTTCAACGGCAAGGTGCTTTACACCATCGACCGCCGCTTCATCAACAAAAACGGCTTCTCTGAAGGTTGCGTGAGCGCATTCCTGAAATCGGAAGGCGAGCAGTGTGTTCCTATTGACCAATACATGTACGGCCAAGACGAGAAAGAATTCAAGTTGGCACTATACAAAGGTGAGTATCTGCTGCGGTTTGATGATGGGAAGGAATATAAATATGCGACAATCACTGTGAAATAAGGCTGTTATGAAAAGGAACTCTATTCTTGCTTTGCTTTTGCTTTTTCTGGCCTTTTCGCTTTCCGCCCAAACCAAAACCATCGTTTTCGGCAACCTCGGCACGGAGAACGTGAACATCAGCATCGTGAATACGCCATACGGTACCAGCAGCGATGCCAAGGGACATTATGAATTGCCGATTTATGACCGGACGACTACCGTCAACTTGTATTATTCCTGCATAGGCTATCAAGACACCTTGGTGAGCCTTACACCGAAGCAGTTGCAGCACGACTCCATCAATATCAGCTTCAAGATGCGGAAGATGAGTTATGACCTTCAGGAAGTGGGCGTTACGGCGAGCAGGGATTTTTACAGGACGGGAACCAATCGCAATATCACCGACATGGCCTTTTTGGACGGGAATATCTACCTTCTCGAAAACAAGCCCAAGACCTCCACGATGGTCGTTCTTGACACTGAAGGTGGCGAATTGGCTCACAAGGACTTTGACCAGCTTTTTGAGAAACTGCACATTGACGCTTTCAACGACCTCATTCTTGTTGGGCAGGACAGTTGCTTGCAGGTGTATCTTGATGAAAAACAAAGCATTCAACCTGTTTCCACCTTCTCACGCGACGACTATCGCAACAAACTGCTGAAAATCGTATGTGAGTTCAACGGCGCATACATTATCAGGACAATCGTGCATGACCGCGGCCTTTACTGGCTCAAATACAATCACGGGAAAAGCCAGGATTTCCTTTACATAATGAAAGACGGTTCCATGGAAAAGCCACAATACCTGTGCAGCTTCCTCGACACCCTCGGCTACCGTGCCTGCCAGTCGCAATGGATGGCGATTCAGAATGAATATCACTTTGCCGTTGCAGAGGAAAACGGCATCGACCTCATCAATGAGGAAATATGGGACGGCAATTTGGTGCGTCTGGCCGAAAACTCGTCCTTACTTGGAAAGATACAATGGTATTGCTCAATGATGGCCAAAAAGGAATACCAGATTGTTCCCCTAATAGTCAATGGTTTACTTCAATTCGTTGGTCTTGACAACCGCGAAATCGTGGAAATCGGCACAGACTTCAAGATTGCGAAACGGCAGTCGTTGAAAATCACTTCGGGAGAGGAGTTTTTCAAGAATGAGTTTCTCATCGACAAGGCCACGGGCAAGATGTACGGCCTGTTCGTGGACGACGGGGTATATCATGTCGGTTTGTACGATCCTGAGACAAGCTCTGTAGGCATGGGACAGAAAGCGAGCAAAAAGATATATCCGCGTGTGTTCAAGGTGCATGACGGGTATGCCTATAGTGTGTATTTTGACAATGCGCAGATGCTTGGGA
>JAILDR010000209.1 GCA_024689285.1 Bacteroidales bacterium
GGATTTATAGAAACTGTATTTGATACTGGAGCTTTAAACGGATGGTTTGATCTGCCCCAGGACTATTTAGACCGATGGTTTAAGAAATCGACCAAAAAGAGAAAGGTTCTCGATGACTTGACACTACAGACAGATACCACCATCAAAGCAAGTGCGGGATTATACGGTCTGTCCACTGACACCTTAGTGGGAAGACTTCTCCACTTCCCGACAATAAAGATTGGAGAATTGCCCGTCAACGACTTGTATGTCACAACAGCCTATAAGACTATGGGAATTGGAAGTGCCTTGTTGAAACATGCCTCATTGATTATTGATGCACCTCGGAAACGGTTTGTGTTCCTGCCTCACAACAACCAGGAAATCAGGGTTGGAAACAGTGAGGCTGGTAGCATTTCATTCATACCATCAGAATCCGGCGATACACTCGGAGTTCTCAAAGCCGTCGTCCGCAAGGGTTCAACGGTCTATCAGAAAGGTATTCGTACTGGTGACTACCTGAGAGAAGTAAACGGTATCCCCATCAAAGACCTCTGCACCTACATGCTGATGGAACGGAAAGATGGGGAAGCACTATTAAAATTCTACAGTCCTGACGGTATAGAAAAGACTGTAAGATTGAATAGAACGAATTATCGTTAACAACAAACAATATCGAAATTAAAACAATGAAACTCTGGAGAAACATCTTTTTGATGCTTGCTGCTTTCTCCCTCGCTCTTTTCTCTGCGTCACGCCCAATTACCTGAGCACCATCCGCAAGGATATCACGTTCGAAGCGAAAAAATAGCGCCACTTTCTTTAAGTAGTTTAAGACTTTCACCCTCGGCACCCGATTTCCGGGCTCTGCCGAGGGCTTTTTGTGCCGTTTTTCCAAAGTTTCCTTGAGCGAAGCGAAAAACTTTGCCTCTCCCTTAATTTGATCCTCGAGCGCATGCTTCTTACTGATGTGCGCTTGACGACGAGATATTATGAATTAATGATGGCTTCGGTCTTGGCAATCTCTGCCTGAACGTTATCCAAAGCCTCCTGGGCCATTGTCGGAATGATATTCGGGTTAATCCACGTAAAGAAATCGCTGATCAAAACATACATTTGCTTCACATACGTCATGTCAAACTGCCTGTTATCAAAACAGAGAGGTTCATTGTGGCTCACCCTATTCCTCATAATTCTAATGTCCTGGATGATGGCATTTATCTCTTTTCGTCCATAGCCTGTAGGCAATCCTCTGAATATTGTGCAAGGTACGCCCTGCAATAAGGCGTAGTGGTGAGTCTCATACAGACTATTCCAAAAACCAAGATTCAATTCCGCTATCACCCTTCCTGCAGTCACGTTACGCTTTTTCCCCAGTAACGTCTTTTCTGATTTCTCCACCTCCTTTTTCAAGAAATCATTCGTCTTGGTCTTCCCTGTTTTCTTGACAACGTGAGTAAGCGAAGGGTCTGACATAAACCCATTCTTCTGGTTTATCAGCCACTGCACATCACCGAAGTGTTTCGCTATGGCATAATGAAGCTGATTGCGAAGAATAACTTCAAAGAAACTAATCAAAGGTTGGAATGCCTGTGCTAATCTGGCATTGGCATAATACATCTGCTGAGCTTTCTTTTTGCTGCCTTTAGAGGCTTTCAGATACCTAGATATACGTGAATATGAGTATAATCTCGCAAATTTTTGATAATTCATTTGGAAGTTTCAATTTTATTTTTTACCTTTGCACCCGTAATGCTTGGTCAAGCCTCTGCTATCAAAGTACGTAACCAAGTTTCCGAATACCCGCCACTATCAAAGTTGGCGGGTTGTTTTTTATGTACCACGGTACTGGCTGCAAAGTTACAACAAAAATCACATTTTCGGCACTTTTCTTCCTTCTTTTTTCACATTTTCGGCGTTTTTCCTTGTGGTTTACCTCTCCCTACCTTTGATCCTCGACTTTACGGTGCGAAGGGAGGCGGGTTTTACATCGAGGATTTGGGCGATAGTATTGTCGTCGTAGTTCAGGTCGTCCTGAAGGATTAGAAAGACGTACTGCGCTGGCGTGAGCGGATTGTATGTGTGCTCCCACTCCTGCCATCGCTTTGGGCGC
>JAILDR010000013.1 GCA_024689285.1 Bacteroidales bacterium
ATTGAAAGCTAAATTGTTTATGTCGGTTGGCAGTTTTTATTCAATGCTTTTCATCGTGGAAAAGTATTTTCGTAAAGATCTTCGTCAGAGCCGACTTGATGCTGTCGCTCAAACGCGCGATGTCATGATGAAGGTGCTAAGTCTGTTTACTGTTGCAGACCATAACAAATCCAGTTTGCTGCGGGGCATCAGTGACGTTGAATATAAAGACATTGAGGATAGCTGCCAGTACCAGGCTGCACAGAAAGCTGGTTGCGAGGTGTTGCTCACCTTCAATGATATTGACTACCCCATAGATGATAGAGCTGTTCCTTCCGTGATGACTCCACAAGAGTTTCTTGACTCTTATTTGAAATAGGCATTATTTCCGCCAAATGTGGTGGATGACTTTCCAATCCAACGTTCTCAATCAGAGTGTGAAATCAAATTGAAACCCAGTTACCCACTTGCCCATTTAGGACAGGAAGACTCTGCGGATTGTCTCGGGGTTTAGTGAAAGGGAGGGCAAGGCGGTAAACGACTCCCAACTAAGACAGTGAATTGTAATGGATCGATGGTCGGTGGTGTGGAAAAATGAAAGAAGTGGATAGAAAAAACTATATTTGAATTGAGGCAATAATGAACGCGAGCGTCTATCAAGTATTATTTTTGTACTTTTGCAGGCAAATAGTATCAAAAAATGAAAATACTTATTGTTTTAGATCACCATTTTCCACCTCATGCCAGGGTCGAAAACGAAATGAGGTCATTGACCGAAGCAGGTCATGAGGTACATTTGGCTTGTTTTCAGGGTCAAAAACAACCATTATTAGAGCATTTGTCCTACTGTACTATTCATAGAAAAGCTATCTCAAAGTTTACATATAAGGCAAGCGTTGGTGTATTGAAATTCCCCTTTTACTTCAATTATTGGAGAAACTATGTTGATGAATTGTTTAAGGTTGAGCATTTTGATGCAATTCATATTTGTGATTTGCCATTAGCGAAAGTAGGTTATGAGGCAAAATGCAAATACGGTGCGCATTTTGTGCTTGATCTTTTCGAGAACTGGCCCGTCCTGTTGCAAATGTCAACTCATACGAATACTTTCCTCGGAAAATTGCTATCTACCTATAGCCAATGGGTGGTTTACGAAAAGAAGATGTGTGCTTTGGCGGATAAGATTATTGTTGTTGTAGACGAGGCAAAAACTAGAATAGAATCTTTGGGCGTTCCTCTTGAGAAGATTGTGATAGTTTCCAATACCTTAAATATCAATCAATTTGATCCGATGGAAAGGAAGGGGTTCGACAAAGATGGGTTTCGGATGTTATATGTCGGATCCGTCAATTATCACCGTGGATTGCAATATGTAATCCAAGCCCTCTCAATTCTCAAGGAGAAGCGGGTCAAGGTTCATTTTGATTTGGTGGGAAGCGGTAGCTATCTTCCTAACCTTGAAAAACTTGCTGATGAATTGCAGGTGCGCGATATGATTACATTTCATGGCTTCAAATTGTTTACTGAAATCTGCGGTTTATATGAATCCGCTCATGTGGCACTGATTCCTCATGTTAAGTCGGGACATACTGACAATACAGTTCCACATAAGATTTTTCAATATATGTACGCTGAAATCCCGATGATTGTTTCCAATTGCAATCCATTGGTGCGAATAGTAAACGAAACGCAAAGTGGGTTGAGCTATCACTATGACCAACCAGAAGAATTGGCCTCAATTATTGCTTCATTATATGACCAACCAGAGAAGTTGAGCAAATACATCCAACATGGTCGACAGGCTGTAGTTGACAAATACAACTGGGAAGAGGATGGTAAAAAGTTAGTTGGATTATACGCAAGTTTTGAAAAAGAATTCCTATGAAAAAGTTATTAATGGTGTTTGGCACACGTCCAGAAGCAATTAAAATGTGCCCTTTAGTGTTGGATTTTCAAAAGCATTCTGATGTTTTTGAAACAATGGTTTGCGTCACAGGTCAACATCGTGAAATGCTCGACCAAGTGTTGACTATATTTGGTGTTGTTCCAGACTACGACTTAAATATTATGCATCAAGGTCAGGATTTGTACGATGTCACCTCTAAAGTGTTGATAGGTATGCGTAATGTGTTGAAAGAGGCTGCTCCTGATGTGGTTTTGGTTCATGGAGATACTACCACAAGTATGGCGGCTGCGCTTGCAGCATTCTATCAGCAAATACCTGTTGGGCATGTTGAGGCAGGTCTCCGTACCCATAACATTTACAGCCCTTGGCCTGAAGAGATAAACCGGCAAATCACAGGACGTATTGCAAGTTTCAATTATGCTCCAACCGTATTAAGCCGACAGAATCTTCTGGACGAGGGCGTTGCTGAAGATAAGATTTTTGTTACGGGTAATACGGTTATTGACGCACTCCGAATGATTGTTGATAGAATGGAATTGGATGATTCACTTGGTGATGAACTGAAAAACAAGTTAGAGTCGTTTGGTTATGATGTGGATCGGTTGAAAGAAAGGAAGAAACTTGTTCTTATCACAGGTCATCGGAGAGAGAACTTTGGTGAAGGATTTATTAATATTTGTAATGCTATTAAGGAACTTGCGCAAAAATATCCTACTGTGGATTTTGTATATCCGATGCATTTGAATCCTAATGTGCGTCGACCTATTCACGAGGTTTTTGGAGAGGACTTGAGCCATCTAGGCAACATCTTCTTTATTGAACCGCTTGAATATTTGGAATTTGTCTATTTAATGAAAAAATCAGCAATTGTATTGACTGACAGTGGAGGCGTTCAGGAGGAAGCTCCAGGGTTGGGGAAGCCGGTTTTGGTGATGCGTGATACAACAGAGCGTCCCGAGGCCGTTGAAGCCGGTACGGTGAAATTGGTGGGAACGGACAAAAGAACTATTATGGACGGTGTGTCTCTTTTGTTGGATGATGAGAAGGTCTATCAACGTATGTCACAGGCAGTCAATCCTTACGGTGACGGGAGAGCTTGCGAACGGATAGTGGATTCCCTCAGTAAAAATCTACGTGGATGATATGGTTTTGCCTTTCTTCTTTGGGTGGTATTATCATATAATTACCAAATATAGCTTTCAATACACCATCTGGGTTTTTAGGGGACATCAATCTTTTCCCTTCAAAATCAATGTCAGTTATTGGGAAAGTGTCGCTAGGCTCGTAATATGTTCCGTAACCATTGTATGTCTTGTCTTTACCAATTTTTGTTTTAGGTTTCAGACACATGATACTCCAGATGCCTCTTAAACACACATTTATTACGGGAAATGTGAAAGTTGCCACGAAGTTTTTTAAAGTAACCTCCTGCCGTATTCTAAAGAAGAAATCGGTTTTAGCCAACCATTTCATTAAGGGCTTTAGTATTTTTTTTGGGACTTTGGGGTAAGGCCTGACATTGAAAATGTCGATATAAAGGCCTCTTTCCATGGTTTTCGTAAAATCATCAAATTGTGTGATAATAAAAGAGTTTTTATCCCTAACCTTGCATAGGTTGAAATTGTAGTCGGGGTCAAATTCTGGTAATTGAAGCATCAGATGCGGAGGAAGTTCCTTCGAGGCTATTTCAATAAATCTCTCGTAGTCTTCTTGCATCATGCAGATGTCCAAGTCATCATCCCATGGGATGAAACCTTTATGGCGTACAGCGCCAAGTAGGGTGCCTCCATCCAGCCAGTATTTTATGTCGTGTTTTCGACAGATACTATCGACTTCAACCATAATGTCTAAGATACGTAGTTGAACCTTCCGAAGAATAGTGCCCTCGCCGTTATAGCATGAAAAGTCTTCCATGTTGTCCTTGGTTTATTAATTTCTAAGTTTCAGTAATACCTCGTTGATAAGTGTACTCGATGTTCCCTTCGTGTAAGGAAAATAGACGATTTTCACACCGACTTCAGCGAACTGCTTTTCGTAGGCATCCCATTTGGCCGTTCCTTTCCAATCGTCGCCTACAAACATTATGTTGAAATGAAGTTTCTCCCATGCTTCCATCTTGTTCATGTTCACCTGAGGCACAACTTCATTCACATATTTAATGGCTTTGACGATTTCTAATCTCTCTTCAAAAGGGATGACGGCGTGTTTGTGCTTGTACATGACAAGATCGTCGGTTGAAACCCCAACGATGAGGAAGTCGCACTGTTCTTTGGCTCTCCTGAGAAGGTTGAGATGCCCGATGTGAAACAAGTCAAAAACTCCAGTGGTATAACCGATTATCATAACTATCTTGTGACTTTTACATGAAGCAAAAATAAACTTTATTTTCGAAAAACACCTGTTGAAGCAAACAAAATTATGCTGGAAATTTAATAAATAATTGATTATCAGTTTGATATTTCAAACATAAACTCGGTGAATTCTGATGGCATATTAACCTAATCGACAATCTGAGGTAAACAAGAAAAAAGATTTAATCTGGTACATGTTGTGTCTGCTAAACCATCAAATCTCGAGCATGTTCAAGAACTGTTCAGCACACCAAAGTTGCCATTTCTGATTGCCAGTCAACTTGTCCATTAGGATGTCCTTGCGAAACTCGGGACGTTTTGGACCTTCCCAATTTTTGAAGATAGCATCCACGGGACGCGGCATGGGCAGTTTGAAAGGTATCTCAAGTTCGGGATACTTCAATGCATAGAGGCCTCTTACTAAATATTTTGGTTCACCGTTTCTCACTCTATCCAAATCCAAAGGATCTGTCATCACGAGTTTTGCATACGGGTCGTAATAAGGCATCCAAGCTGCGCCAAAGGCATTGAGGTAAGAACCGCTGCTCTCAATGGCGAAAACCTCGTCCATGAAACGCATATAATCGATGCTGTTGGTCCCTGTGCGATAACGCTCATATAGTTCCGATTGATCAACAGGATTTTCAAGCACTAGAGAAGGTTCCAAGAATGTATAACGTTTGGTAAAACTGTCAAAAGTCCATTGGGGACTGATGAGCTTGTCCATGCCGCCAAAAATCAAGTCTGCACTCTCACCTACAATCATCAGCTGCACACCATCAGCCTTGCCCATCTCAGCAGCCTTGTAAATCTGGGCTTCAATGGAACTGACTGGGGCAAACTTGTGGCGCATCACAATGGGGGTGTATTTTTTGAAATCCTCGTAAGTGATGTCGACAAGATGATGATTTAGTTTCCACTTGACACAATACTTCTTAGCCCTGCTCAGGTCGGCATCAAAAACACCTGTATCCGATACGAATGTATAGGCATGGCTACCTGGCTTCAGGTATGCGGCAAGGTTGGCACTGTCCATTCCTCCCGAAAGAAGGATGCCGATATTATCGTACTTGTTATACAGTATGTCGAATTGTTTTTGGATTTCACGGCTGATGTCCTCCGACGTTCGAACGCCAATACGCTCGCCGCTATCGACAGGGCGGAAATTCTTGTGTTGGAATCCTTCGTAGAAGTCAACGCTGTCCTTCCAGATGAATCGGAAAGCCATAAATGAGCTGAGGCAAAAGTCTTTATTAATCATAATGAAGTTTTTAGTAATTATCTATAAAATGTTTTCATCATTAGAATTTTTTCGCAAATTTTAATACATCATCCCCACCATCCAAAGCGGTAGTTTGTTTCCGCGAGGCGATTTTATTCAATAATTTCCCGTATTCCCCGGCCAAAGCCCTTCTCGAATACTTCTCGATTTCCTTGCTCTCATTTGAGAGCAGTCCGTTCTCCAAGTATTTCTGGTAAAGGTCTTTAATTACCTCTTTCATCTTTTCCTTGTCGCCAAAACCAATGGTGATACCCGCGTTTGTTTCTTTTAGTATTCGTGCAGCATCACCGTCTTCGGGACCGATGCAGAGAATGGGCCGTTGAGAAGCTAAATATTCAAAAAGCTTTGCTGGTACTAAGCCTTTCGCCAACGGTTTGCTTTCGGGATTGAGAGTGAGGAGTAATAGTGTTGAGTCTTTATTGATGGCAGCAACCTGATTGTGAGGTACGTATGCTTGGTATAATACGTTATTCTCCAAACCGCTCTCAACAATGCATCTCCTGACAGAATTATCAATTTGTCCAATCAAGTTTACCTTTAGAGCTTTGCCAAAAGACGGGTCTTCTTTGATTAGTTCTCCGATTGCTTGCCATAGCTTTTCCGGATTTCTGACTTCCATTAGAACGCCAATATAGGTAATGCTGAATGAGCCTTTAGCTATTTGGTTTTGTGAGATTGTTGAGTAACAGTCTTCTATGTCAAAGCCGTTGTATATTACTCTGACATTCCTGTTGCCTAATCTTCCAAGATTTCTTGCCCAATTAGGGGTGACGGTAACAATTGTGTCGGCCTTACTAAGCACTTCGTGTTCTAAACGATGGTGCTTGCGGTCGGAACGATGGGAAAGATGTAGGTCATCGTAATATTCAATTTCCGTCCATGGGTCACGAAAATCGGCAATCCAAGGGATGCTCATGGCTACCTTCAGTTTCATGGCAATCAAGTGCATGGAATGAGGCGGTCCAGTGCTGATGATGGCATCCACGGGATGATCTTTCAGGTATTTTTTTAGATAGCGCACCGATGGCTTAATCCACCAGCAACGGGCATCAGGAATGAATAGGTTGCCGCGCACCCATGTTGCGAGATTCTCTTTCCAACTGGTTTTCTGTCCTTTCTCTTTGATGAAGCCAGCCTTCACCTTTTCCTCTTTTTTGATGCCGATAAACTTCTTGTATAAAGTGTAGGGCTCTATGATAGGTCGCTTGATGATTTCGGCTTCGGGTGCGACATCTTTTTCCAAGGAAGGGTCTTCAATGGGGAATTCACCGTCTTCAGGTGTATAGATCACAGGTTGCCAACCGTATTCGGGCAGGTATTTTGACATCTTCAGCCAACGTTGTACGCCGCTGCCGCCTGATGGTGGCCAATAATAGGTGATGATCAAGACGCGCTTCATGCCTTGTTCTCTTTCTTGGGTTTGAAGGTGAATACCAGAGCGGCAACCAGTCCTAAAACCATGATTAGTGAGCTGATGAACACCACCCTGTTACAGATTGAGTAAGCTTTAGGCTTGTATTCCATCACAATTTCATGCTCACCGCTTGGAATGAGGGCGCAGCGCAAGAGATAGTTGGCGCGAAGTAAGGGATGCTCTTGTCCGTCAACGGTCATTTTCCAGCCTTTTGAGGTCCAAATTTCTGAGAAAACAACCAATTGGTCACAGATAGCATTGTATTTGTATGTTAATTTGTTGGGCTTGTATTCAGTTAGCTCAATTTGCCCTTTATCGCTGTCGGCAAGGCTGTAGTTTCCTGCCAACTGCTCAAACTCCTTGTTCATGATGGCGGTATGTAGCAGGTCGGTCGAGGCAATCGCATCGATTTCTTCGTTTGGTGTGTCTACCCATTGGAT
>JAILDR010000033.1 GCA_024689285.1 Bacteroidales bacterium
CTTTGACTTTTCCTGAAATCGCTTGACAGATTTTTGCTGGTTATACTGAATTGCTTGTCAAAAATTCCCTAGTCATACTGATTAGCTTGTCACGCCATACTGAATCGCTTGTCAACTTGGATGACAATGGACAATGCAGAGCCACCCTTGATTGTTTGGCAAAGTCTGGAGGGGCTCGATGCCCCTTCAGACTTTAGGATGACGATGGCATAAAGCTGTCGCCACCTTGATTGTTTGGCAGTGCAAAGTGTGTTTATCGCTGCAAATTTACGTTTTTTTCATTTCGAAACGCCGATGAAGCAAAAAATGCTCGGATTTTTCGGTTCAAGCTGAAAAAGCGCAGGAGAAAGGGGAATTTATGGCAGCGGGGGTGGGTATGATTGGCTATTACTGCTGGACGCTGCTCTCTTTGCTGCCCGCCTTCAAGTCACTAGTTTCCCTTACCTTAATCGTACTTTATTTCATACTGCCATTCGCAGATTTGTCCAAACAGTTTGCCGCCATTGTCCTAAAACGGGGTCAACATTTTATTGTATTTTGTCCTCTGTTTCCTCTTTGACAACTTGGCAAAACCCTTTCTGTGCTATGTCCACCAATTCACGTTGAATGGCTAATGGCATAAAATCCAGTGCCGCACCGGCTTGAATGCTTTCCAACTTCTTTCCTCCGATAAGGTTCTCTCCTTTAACCTGAATGAAAATGCCCGCATGAGATCGTATTGCCTCGCTTCGCACTTCAGTGACATCGTACATGACATCCTTAAATCGGATACTTCTGATTTCACCGACATTCATTTCTGCATAGCCGTACAATTGACGGTTTTTCCGTTGAGGGATAAGCATGATGTCGTTTAACCAGGAAGAAACAGCCATGCGTATGACCGAGAGATAATCTTCATTTAGTGAGGCACGGAGACGAAATGCCGCTGGTTGCAACTCTCCGTCAATAATCATCCGGGGTGAGAAAATGGCTCTGGCCACATTTTCAGCATCAGTAATCATGGTGAGCTCAGATTTGTTTCATGATATCGAGGACCACCTGAGGGGTGAAATCCAGATTGTTTCCGCCTTTAGCTTCCCCGTTTTGTATGGAATAATAGGAGAAACTGTCCGCGCCAATATTTATACCTGATTTCCGTTCTTTGTTTTGAAGCAGCAGTGTGCCATTGGCTGCAGGAAAAATAGTCCAACCATAAAGATCATTGTCTTTGCTTTCCTGAAGCAGGCTCTTGAAGTTTTTCACCACAAAATGGTTCAGTGGCAAGGCATCTTCACCATCCCATCCCTCTTCATATTCCTGAAAATCGGACAAACGTTCCAACATCTCAGTATAAACCCGCCCTCGGACATTGGAAAGGTTTTCTGAGCGGACCAACTCTTTGATAAAATCCAGTGTCCTTTGCAGATAGTTCTTATTATCAGCGATATTGCTGAGTTGCAAAAACAACTGTGCATTCAGTTCAGGTGCCGTTGCTGTTGATGTATTCATTTTTCTTCTCTATTATGATGGCAAAAATACGAAAAAAAAAATGCAATACGGAATAAAAATAAGACAGATTCATGTAGAATGATGCAACAAAAAAATCCCAGTCTTGCATGAGACTGGGATTTTACTTGTTATCGAAACAATAATGCGATTTCTTACTTCACCTTCTCGACGATGGCCTTGAAAGCCTCGGGATTGTTGAGGGCGAGGTCGGCAAGAACCTTGCGGTTAATCTCGATGCCCGACTTGTTCAGCTTGTCCATGAACACGCTGTAAGACATATCGTACTCACGCACGGCGGCGTTGATACGGACAATCCACAGGCTGCGGAACTCGCGCTTCTTGTTTCTTCTGTCGCGATAAGCGTATTGTTGACCCTTTTCGTAAGAGTTCTTCGCCACAGTCCAGACGTTCTTTCTCGTGCTGTACTGACCTTTGGTCTTCTTCAGGATTTTCTTTCTTCTGGCTCTTGAAGCCACTGCATTGACTGATCTTGTCATTTCTTTGATTTTTTCGTCCAGCGCCTCGCTCCTTTCGAGAACTTTTCTGCTAGGACAAAGTGAAACATTTTGTTAATTACATGAGAAGCATTTGTTTGACGACTTTCTCATCAACGCGGTCGACGAGAGTGGTGTGGTCAAGGTTGCGTTTTCTCTTCTGGCTTTTCTTGGTCAGGATGTAGCCATGATAAGCATGCTTTCTCTTCAGATGGCCGCCACCTGTTACTTGGAAACGCTTCTTGGCAGCGGACTTGGTCTTCATTTTAGGCATTTTACAATTAGTTTTAAGTATTAAAAATGAGTTTATTTCTTCGTTGTTTTAGGAGCTATCATCATTTGCATACGCTTGCCTTCCAACTTGGGCATCATCTCCACCTTGCCAAACTCTTCAAGCTCTTGCGCGAACTTCAGCAGCATAATCTCACCCTGATCCTTGTAGACAATGGAGCGACCTCTGAAAAAGACCTCCACCTTCACCTTGGAGCCTTCCTGCAGGAAACGCTTGGCGTGGTTGAGCTTGAACTCAAAGTCGTGGTCGTCGGTCTGGGGTCCAAGGCGGATTTCCTTGATGACCACTTTGGTAGCTTTGGCTTTCTGTTCTTTCAAGCGCTTCTTTTGGTCGAAAACGAACTTCTTGTAATCCATTGCCTTGCAGACCGGTGGATTGGCATCGGGCTGAATCTCGACGAGGTCAACGCCAAGTTCTTCAACGATTCTCAAAGCCTCACGCAAAGGATAGATGTTGGCTTCGACACCCTCACCCACAAGACGCACCATCGGAGCTCTGACTTCCTCATTCACGCGATGGTTGAATCCGTCTTTGTCTTTGTTAGGCTTCTGGGCAGGCTTCCCTTTCTGTGGAATCTGTGCTATGATTTTAATCTCCTATATTAAGTTTATAATCAGTTAGTTGCTTATCTCTTGTTTTGTTCCTCTTCGACTTGCCTGCGAATCATGGCTGCAAAGTCATCCGTGGGCATCGTGCCCAAGTCAACCTGACCATGCTTACGCACAGAAACTTGATTTTCAGCCGCTTCCTTCTCGCCAACGATAAGCATGTAAGGATACTTCTTCATTTCAGCGTCACGGATCTTACGGCCAATCTTCTCGTTGCGCTCGTCAATGAGGGCGCGAATATCGGACTTTTTCAGATACGATTGCAAATTTTTCGCAAAATCGAGGTATTTTTCGCTCACGGGGAGGATAATGACCTGGTCGGGAGCCAGCCAAAGCGGGAACTCGCCAGCGCAGTGTTCGAGCAACACAGCCACGAAACGCTCCATCGAGCCGAAGGGAGCGCGGTGCACCATCACGGGACGATGTTTCTCATTGTCGGCACCGATATAGGTCAGGTCGAAACGCTCAGGCAGGTTGTAGTCCACCTGAATGGTGCCCAACTGCCACTTGCGGCCCAAGGCATCTTTCACCATGAAGTCAAGCTTGGGACCATAGAAAGCGGCCTCACCGTATTCCACACGGGCGGGCAACCCCTTCTCAGCGCAAGCCTCCTGAATGGCAGCTTCAGCCTTAGCCCAATTCTCATCCGTACCCACATACTTCTCATGGTCGTTGGGGTCGCGGAGCGATATCTGTGCTTCAAAGTTCTTGAAGTCAAGCGCCTTGAAGATGATTTCGATGATTTCCATCACACGGATGAACTCTTCCTTCACCTGATCAGGACGGCAGAAGATGTGGGCATCGTCTTGGGTGAACGAACGCACACGGGTCAAACCGTGAAGCTCGCCACTCTGCTCATAACGATACACTGTGCCAAACTCTGCGCAACGGAAAGGCAGGTCTTTATATGAACGTGGCTTCCATTTGAAAATCATGCAGTGGTGAGGGCAGTTCATAGGTTTCAGCAGGTACTCCTCATCAGGTTCAGGGGTTGTGATGGGACGGAAACTGTCTTCACCATAGTGCTCCCAGTGACCAGAGGTCACGTACAACTGCTTGCCACCGATATGAGGCGTGATGACTTGTTCATAGCCATATTCTTTCTGAATCTTAGTCAGATAGTCTTGCAGGCGGAGGCGCAACTCTGTGCCTTTGGGCAACCAAATCGGAAGACCTTTGCCGACGGTGTCGCTAAACATGAACAATTCCAGCTCACGGCCCAATTTGCGATGGTCACGTTTCTTGGCTTCCTCAAGCAAGACGAGGTACTCTTCCAATTCCTTCTGTTTCGGGAAGGTGATGCCATAAACGCGGGTGAGTTGCTTGCGCTTCTCATCGCCACGCCAATAAGCACCGGCCAGTGAGGTCAGCTTCACAGCCTTGATGACACTCGTGTTCGGGATGTGCGGTCCGCGGCAGAGGTCGGTGAAAGCACCACATTTATAATAGGTGATGGTGCCGTCTTCCAGCTCGCTGATGAGTTCAACCTTGTATTCGTCGCCTTTTTCGTTGAAATACTTCAAAGCCTCAGCCTTGCTCACATCAACACGCTCGAAAGATTGCTTTTCGCGAGCCAGTTCAAGCATCTTCTTTTCAATGGCTACGAGATCGGCCTCGGTCAAAGTCATATCGCCCGTGTCGATGTCATAGTAGAAACCGGCATCCACTGCAGGACCAATGCCAAACTTCACACCTTTATATAATGCCTCAATGGCCTCGGCCATGAGGTGGGCTGAAGAGTGCCAAAATGTGGCCTTGCCTTCGGGGTCATCCCAAGTGAAGAGTTGAATGGTGGCATCCTCGTTGAGGGGGCGCATGGCATCCCACATCTTGCCGTTTACTTTGGCGGACAGCACGTTACGCGCCAATCCTTCGCTCAAGCTCTTGGCGATATCCAACGGCGTGACCCCTGCTTCATATTGTCTGACACTATTGTCAGGGAAGGTTATGTTAATCATAAGAATAGCCTTTTTTGAAAACGGCGGCAAAAGTACAAAAAAAACTCTTACAACGAGCACATTCTTAGCCTTTGGGGAGATTTTTTTCTTTTAATTCATAAAAATGCTATTTTTGCGCCAAATTATCATCTCCATGAAAAGAGTATCACTCCTTATTTTATTGGCTTTGGCTGTTTTAGGCCAAGCATTTTCTCAAGTCGCCACCAAAGTTGACCAAGAAAAGGCCTTCCAAACCGCGAAAGCCTTTGTTAAAAGTGAAACAAGATTTCAGAACGCAGAAGCAAAACTGGTTTCCGCCTCCGACTTGTTCATCTACAACATTGGCAGCCAAGGCTTTGTCATCATATCGGGCAATACTGTTTTGCCTCCTGTCATCGCCTGGTCTGACCAAGGCATCTTTCCCGACATGGACGAAGCTCCTGAGAATTTCCGCTCATGGATAGCACATTATGGCGAAATGCTCAGCTATGCTGTTGCCAACGGTATTATGCCCGACGCTGAAGTCCAAAAGCAATGGGACGATGCCGAACGAGGTATATTCGGAACACGCGACACGCAAGCGGTTGCCCCCTTGGTCAGCACCCATTGGAACCAAGACTGCTTTTACAACGAATACTGTCCTGAAGCTCCGGGCAGCGGTTGGGGCGGCTGGGGCGGTGGTCCCTGCGGACACGCCTATGCAGGCTGCGTGGCCTGTGCCATGGCACAAGTAATGAAGTATTGGGATTATCCCACAACAGGCTTTGGCTCACATAGTTATACACATAGCCAATACGGTGAACAAAGTGCCAATTTCGCCGCCACCACCTACCATTGGGATGATATGCCCAACGAGGTTTGGAGCCACAACGACCCGGTGGCCACGTTGATGTATCACTGTGGTGTAAGCGTTAACATGAACTACGGTCCCAATGGCAGCGGTGCACAGTCGCAAGACGTGGAGACCGCCATGCGTTCCTATTTCGGCTACTGCGGCGCGAAATACCGCCAGAAAAGCAGCTACTCAGAAGAAGCTTGGATTGCCCTGCTGAAAGCTGAACTGGATCTTTCCCATCCCCTGTACTATTCGGGTGCCAACGGCGAAAGCGGTCACGCTTTTGTCTGCGATGGCTACGACAACAACAACCGGATGCACTTCAACTTCGGCTGGAGCAGCAGCGGCGACGGATATTTTACGGTAGCCGATGTGAATGGTTTCAACCAAGGTCAGGCTGTAGTGACCAACCTCTTCCCCGTCAGCATTCAAGCCGACGAGAACGGCATTATATACGTCAGCGAGGATGGCACGGGCGACGGCTCTTCGTGGGCTAACGCCACCAACAAACTCCAATACGCCACCGCCCTTTCGAGCGGCGGGGGCACCAGAGTATGGGTGAAAGCCGGTACCTACTACGGCGACACTTCTGACGCGGAAGGAGCCTTTAGCATCACGGAAAGCAACCGTGTTTATGGCAGCTTTAAGGGCAACGAAGGCCCCGATTACGACCTCTCGCAGCGCGATTTTGAAAAAAGCCCCTCCTTTCTCGACGGCCAGGGCGCAAGACGTGTACTGCTTCAAGACCAAGCCTTTACCTCGGCTTCACTTGCCGTTTGGGATGGTTTCGTCATCCAAAACGGAGCCGTCGGCAGTGGCGCAGGAGCCTATCTCAACAACTACGTCACCCTAAACAACTGCATCATTAAAGACAACTCTGCCACCATGTATGGAGGTGGCGTTTATGTTAATTCAACAGGCGGCACGGCCCATGTCTCTTTGAACAACTGCCGCATTATGGACAACAGTGCTTCGATGGGAGGCGGCCTGTGCGACCGCATCGGGGCAAATTATACCAGCTGCCGTATCAGCAACAACATCGCCTCAACGAAAGGCGGCGGCATTTATCTATACAACAACACCGAGCCCACCTTCAAGAACTGCATTATCAACAACAACAGCGCCAAGGAAGCAGGCGGCATGTACGCCAGAGGCAAATTCACAGCATACAACTGTGACATCGTGATGAACCTTGCAACGGAAAGCATTGGTGGTATCTACAATGAAGAAAGACATAGCAAATATTACAATTGCATCCTTTGGGGCAACAAGGCCAACAATCAGCCGAGCCAAGTTGATGGTGCAAGCGATTACGAATACTGCGCCGTACAAGGCGGTGTAGATGGCGCTGAAATCATCAACCTACCTGCCTCCAATAGTGGTGAAGAGCCAGGCGGTTATGTCCGTTTCTATCATCCTGCACAAGGTGCCGGAGCTGATTATCATAATGAGGACTGGAGCCTCAAGCCGCGTAGCATCTGCCTCAATGCGGGCAGACCCAACACAACTGGATTGGGCAGCACCGACATTGCGGGCAACCCTCGTATTCAG
Source organism: Bacteroidales bacterium (assembly GCA_024689285.1). Next base: position 7,206 of record JAILDR010000033.1, read on the forward strand.
AAAGGCTGCGTAGAGATTGGAGCCTATGAAAGCTGCGCCTCACTCACCTTGATTGAGGACGCTTTATATGAAAGCGAAAGCCCTTACTGGTTCTTCAACCGACCTTTGACCGAACCCGGATATTACACTTATGTCCTCGATGGTCCTGATTGTGACAGCGTGATTGGCCTCACTTTGATGATGTTGGAAACCTTGGAAGAGGATCCAGAAACTGCTCTACAAGTCTGGCCCAACCCAACGAAAGGACTATTACACATTGAGGCCGTAAACTATAGCAAAGCAGAAGTCCGCAACCTGTTGGGGCAACGGATTATGGAATTCGAAAACACAAAGACTCTAAATCTCGAAGGATTTAGGAACGGCATTTATTTCTTGATAGTCAACGACAATAACGGACTGATACATGTTACTAAAATCATAAAGGAATAATCATGGCAAAAGCATATTTCTCAGCAGGTTGCTTTTGGGGCGTGGAGTATTACTTCAAGCGCCTCAAGGGCGTAACAAAAACTGCCGTCGGCTTTATGGGCGGCGACCTTGAAAACCCGAGTTACAAACAAGTGAAGACCGGTACCACAGGACATTTGGAGACCATCGAAGTGGAATACGACCACGAATTGGTTTCATACGAGGCCCTGGTACGCTATTTCTTTGAGATTCACAATTTTGAGCAAGCCGACGGGCAAGGCATTGACATAGGGACTCAATACCTCTCCGCCATTTGGTTTAACGATACAAAAGAACGCGACATCGCCATCAAAGTCTTTGGTGAACTGATGCAAATGGGCTACAGTCCAGCCACTCAAATCCGACAAGCCATGCGCTTCTACTCTGCCGAGGGCTACCATCAAGACTATCTGGACCAACGCGGGGAAACGCCTGAATGTCACGTGTACAGGAAGATTTTCTGAAACCTTATCTGAGCTTGTTCCTATGATAATGTGGTGTCACTACCAAAACGAAAAACACGAACGACACCAGTACCACCACATCGGCAACAAGATATGCCGTTGAGAAAGAGAAACGTTCCGAAAGCATACCGCCAGAAAAGATGCCGATACCAAGTCCCAAATCCCATGTGGTGAGATATGTGGAAGTCGCCGTCCCACGTTGGGCGTTGGTGCCAAGATTGATAAACAGGGCATTGAAGGCCGGAAAACTGGTACCAAAGCCAAAACCACAACACAAGGCAACGACCAAAAATGCCACAGCGGTATACTCCGTTCCCCACTTATTGAAATGATGGCACGTGCCTAAGCCAAACAAAGCCACCACCGTAATGGCCAAGCCCAAGGCGATGGTTTGCGTCACCTTTCCTTTGTCGACCATCTTGCCCGAGAACAAGCGCGAAGCAATCAACCCAACGGCATAGACAGTAAAGAACAAGCCGCTGCTGATGGTCAGGCCCATGTCTTTGGCATACAAGGCGATATAGTTGGAAATCTGTCCGTATGAAAAGGCCAGAAAGGTAAACGACACACCTGCCAACAGACCTTTCATTAATATAAAGCGGTCTAAGGAAATGGGGGGACGCTTCACTGGCGGGCGCACCTTTGTGTGGATACGCGAAGCAAAAACAGCAGCTAAGAAACTACAGGCCATACAGCCCAAAAAGATGGCATTGAAGCTGAATTTCTCATAGACAAACAATCCTGTCATCGGGCCGACCGCCATAGCGATGTTGTTGGCCACACCAAAATAGCCTATACCCTCTCCCCTATGCTCTGACGGCACCACATCGATGACCAAGGTGTTGCCACCCACCGAGGTAAGACCGAAAGCCAACCCATGCGCAATGCGCACCATTATTAATATAGTAATAGTGGCAGCAAACAGATAACCGACAAACACCGCAGTAAACAGCGACAAGGCCAACAGATACAAAGGCTTGCGCTTAAAGGTGTCCATCATGTAGCCAGAAAAAGGACGCACCACCAAGGTAGCCAGCGTGTAACACGAAATCACCGTACCAATGACGGCATTGCCCGCCTGAAACTGTTCCTTGATGAAGAATGGCAACACGGGCAGCAGCAAATAGAACGAAAAGAAAAACAAAAAGTTGGCTGCACAAAGGCAAAGGTAGTTCTTATTGAATAGTTTTTCTTCCATAATTTCAGGCTTGTTTTCGGACTGCAAAAGTACGGAATTATGCCTTAACACATACAGTTTCGGAAATTTTGTCATATAATATACCCAATTCTTGCCAAATTCGGAAATTTTGTCATTAAAAACACCACTTTCGAACCGTTTTTGGCCTTGGCAAAGAATTTGACTAAGCAGTGTCGTCCGAGCGAAAGGAAAGGGACGAAGAAAAGAAAGACAAACTAGAATCTGGATTGCTTCGTTCCTCGCAAAGACGCGAAACGACAACAATTAAACGAATAAACAATCAACAATTAAACAACTAAAAAATAGGAGATCAAAACCATGTTAGTAACAAGAAGAAACCAAGACTTCATGCCGACGCTGTTCAACGAACTGATGAACTGGAACGACACGACTTATTCAACCCCTCGCATGAACATCATGGAGACGAAAGACAACTACAAACTTGAACTCTGCATCCCTGGTCTCACCAAGGAAGACGTCAAGTTGAGCATCGATGACGAAGGCAACCTCGTCGTTGAGATGGTCAAGGAGAACAAGGTCGAAGAAAAGAAGGAAGAGATGCGCTACCTGCGTCACGAGTTCTCGGTCGAACACTTCCGCCAGACCGTGATGCTGCCTGAAGACATCCACAAGGAGCAAATCAGCGCAAAGGTCGAAAACGGCATCCTCGACATCGTCATCCCGAAGGTGACCGTCGAAGAGAAGAAAAAGGCCGTGCAAACCATCGAGATTGGCTAAAGCCTTGCCAAAACAACCCCAAAAACGGGACGGAGCTTTCCGCCCCGTTTTTTTTGTATTGTTGATTATTAAGTAGATACGCAAATTTAGTTTTCATAATAGACTACCAGAAGCGCTTTGCGTCACTGCGAGGCACGAAGCAGTCCAGTCAATCAGCTTATACTCTGGATTAACTTCGTTGAATCTTCGATATGCTTCGTCGTTCCTCCCCGCAAATCGTCAGATTCGACGATACAAAGTGAGTCAATGACGCAAAGCGACAAACAAAAAAAAACCAAAGACAAAGCCCAACAGTCCTGCCTTGGATAGAGGATATGCAAAAGTTTGGAAAGAAGATTTACCCATCCAATTGATTGATAATCTATGTTTTTACTCAATTATTTCACCGATTTTTGGTTTGAGGCTGCCAAATTACGGAAAAATCTTGTTCGCCAAAACGAATTCCCGACACTTTTAATTCGTAATTTTGCCGCCAAATTAAAAAGTGTATGAAAAAAGCGTTACTTATCACCATTTTGAGCCTGTTCTGCTTCTTGCAGGCCTTTCCGCAAGACAAGAAGCCTTTCATCACCCTCGACAACCTGCAACTGAACACCCGAGCCGACTTCACTTACGACTACAATTTAGCCCACGACACAGTGGCAGCGGCCTCCAAGCATGGGTTTTCAGGAAAATATTTGGTTGTAGCATTGGAAGGCACCATCGGCAACAGGTTCTCCTATCATCTACGCCAACGTCTCAACGCGCCCAACATCACTTTCGCCAACACTTTCTTCCAAGGCACCGACTGGGCCTACCTCAACTGGAACTTCACCGACAATTTCTTCCTTTCGGCAGGTAAGCAAGTCGTGGCCATCGGTGGTTGGGAATACGACACCAATCCTATCGACATCTACTATGGCACCGAATTCTGGAATACCGTATGCTGCTATGCTGTGGGCGCATCCATCAACTTTACGGACTCTGCGAAGAAAAACCACGTGCTGTTCCAAGTGTGCAACTCACCTTTCATCAACGAAGCCATGCAGAGCATCTACTCCTACAACCTCATGTGGTATGGCAACTTCGAACATTTCAAAACGACCTATTCCGTCAACATGATTGAATACGAACCTGGTAAGTTCATCAACTGCATTGCTTTGGGCAACAAACTGAAATTCAACGGAGTGGAAATGTACCTGGACATCACCCACCGAGCCAACTTCGAACAGAAATTCTTTGGTCAAGACATCACAGCCATTTATGGTATCGGTGTAGACATCGGTACGAAATGGATTGTGTTTGCCAAAGCAGGCTATGACTACAACCCAGCAGGTTTACACCATATAGGAGTATACGACCCCAACGACAGTCCAAGAGAAAAGGTCGACTTTGAAAGTGTTGGTTTTGAATTTTATCCCATGGGTAGCCGCGACCTACGCCTCCATTTCTGCGGCTCTCACACCTGCGTTGACGGGGCGCACAAATTCCAAGGCAACCTCGGCCTCACTTGGAAAATCAATTTGCTCAACATCACAAAAAAATAATCCGCTATGGCAAAAACAAAATACAACACCATCAAACGGAACACCCATAGCTACCACGACCGGGTGGAAAAAATCTTCAAAAGCATTGAGGATAAACTCAAGAAACCTTTGAAATTCACCACAAAGCGTAGTGTCGAGGCCATCATCTTCCTCATCATCTTCTTCGGATTCTTCGGGCTTTTATCCTACAAAATGACGCTGCCAAAGATGCTGAACACCTTCATGCAGACGGCCTACCACCTGCTGCTTGAAACCGTGTTCTACATCATGGCCATCTGCGTGCTGATGGGTGCCATCAGCAAATTGCTCACCGAGTTCGGTGTGGTACGTCTGTTAGAAAACCTGTTGCGCCCGCTGATGAAGCCACTCTACAATCTGCCTGGTGTGGCCGCTTTAGGCGCCATCATGACGTTCTTGAGCGACAATCCAGCCATCATCACTTTGGCACACGACAAGAACTTTAACCATTATTTCAAGAAATACCAACTTGTCTCTCTGACCAATTTCGGCACAGCCTTCGGTATGGGCCTGGTAGTAGTTGCATTTATGACGGGCTTGGGCTTTGGCAAAGGTGCTTTGATTGGAGTAGCAGGTGCAGTTGTTGGAAGCATTGTCTCCACTCGTTTGATGCAACGTTCCACCTTGAAGGCTTATCCCGAATTGGACGCACCTATTGACGAGGGATATGGCGGCGATGAGCAGCAAATCTCCTTCAAGAGCGAAGGTGGCGTATTCATGCGGTTCCTTAACTCACTTCTCGACGGTGGCAAGGACGGCGTAAGTATCGGTTTTGCCATCATCCCGGGCGTACTCTGCATCTCCACCATCGTAATGATGTTGACCTTCGGTGCATCAGGCGAAAACGGCGAATACCTTGGCGTGGCCTATGAAGGCGTACCCGTCATCAGTTGGGCTGCCAACAAGATTAACTTCATCTTCGACTGGCTCTTCGGCTTCAAATACGGTGCTTTGATTTCCTTCCCCATGACTGCCCTTGGTGCCGTCGGTGCCGCCATCGGCCTAGTGCCACGCTTCATTACAGAAGGTATCATCGACAACAACGCCATCGCTGTGTTTACGGCCATCGGCATGTGCTGGAGCGGTTTCCTCTCCACCCACGCCGCCATGCTCGACAGCCTCGGCTATCGCAAGCTCATCGGCAAGGCTATTGGTGCACACACCATTGGCGGTCTTTGCGCTGGCATCGCTGCACACTGGTTGTATGTGTTACTTGCCATGATATTCTAACCACTTCAAACTACTGAATAAAAAAAAAGCGGCTTGATAGCCGCTTTTTTTATTCAGTCATAAGTGAGTTTAGCTCTTCTTTTTACCGAAGGCGAAGCTCAGGTTAAAGCGCAAGGTATTCTCCAAAGGATTGGTTCCGACTCTTGTACCAACAGGAACCAAATAAGAAACATCCAATCCGAACACGTTATATCTCAGACCCGCGCCTACAGTAACATACTTACGATTACCCTTCAATGCACTTTCGTTGAAATATCCAGCACGCACAGAAAATAGTTTGTTGTACCAATACTCAATACCGAGTCCGAAATTGATTTCACACAACTCTTCGTAGAACTTACCGTAGTTCACCCATTCACCATGGTCGTTGTAGAATCCACCGGGAGCATCATAGAACGAATGCAACATACCCGTCACAACTGCCACGTCGTTGTCATAACCGATAATTTCTCCTGTGGTATCCACCACACAAGGAGTAGGTACCAACAACTTAGAGAAATCAACATTAAAGGCTAATGTGTTGTAGTCGTTAAGTTCAAGATCGAGACAAGCACCCAGACGAAGTGTGGTCGGAATGAAGTCCTTCTTGTCGGAAGTAGTGTTATACGACATCTTCGACCCGATATGGTTGATGGACGCGCCCCAAGCGAAGTTGGCATCGGTGGATTTGAACCATTCGACAGGACGCCTGTAATAAACCGAAATGTCAGCCGCGACTGAGATACCTGCTCTTGAATAGTCAAATCCGTTCTGAGTCAAGTCGGAATAAATAAAACGTCCCGATACGGCACCCGACAAGTAATCGCCCAACATACGTGAATAAGTGGCGTCGATAGCCCACTCATTGGGACTGACGACCCTAATCGGTTCGTTATTCTCATCACGGAAGTCAACTTCACCCACTTTGAAATAGCGCAAAGTGGCGGCCACAGCCGAACGGTCATTGATTTTGTAAGCACCAGCCACATAGAACAAGCCCATATCCTTAACCAAAGCTTGAAGCCATGGACTATAACCTATTCCTACATTAACTTTATCCTCAAGAAAGACATACTTTGCTGCGTTGTAGTGCATGGAATATACGTCAGGGGCTGAGGCCACGCCACAGTCACCCATGGCACCGCCACGCGAGTCTGGATTGATGGAAACAAAAGGAACAGCCGTGGTAATGACACGAGGTGGATACGCTTGTTGTTGGCCAAACGATGCAACCGCTATCATAACAAAAGCGGCAAAAAGGAATCTTCTGATATTCATATCAAATAATTGTAATTTGAGTTAAACATGCAAAATTAACGATATTTCAATTTGTATATTGTATTGCCTTGAAAAAAAATTTCATTTCATCGAACAAGCACGATGCGCTGGCTGACTGAACGAGAGAAACCTCTATCATCAGTAAGTGTGAGGCGATATGTGTAGATACCGCTGTTCAAAGGATGTCCATCGGAGCTGCGGCCATCCCATCGTACAGGCTCGATGACACCGCCTTGCGAACAGACCCGTTCCATGATACGATTGACACGGCGACCCAACAAATCATAAATCTCAATGGAAAGGTCGAAATCGCCGTCTTCACCACCATGTGCCAAGGTGAAATAAGTCTCTTCATTAAAAGGATTGGGATAATTGCAGACTTGCGCAAGGAAAACGTCCTTAACCCCTCCTACCACAAGCCATAGACTCGCTTCAGAGGGATTGCCCTGCATATCCCATGCTTTCAAGGTAAAGTTGTATGTGCCAGGAGACAAATTATCGACAGGGAAGGTAACACGCCCACGGCGGAAGTCGTCAATGGCTGGCTCATAATAATCATTAAGCACCTTGCTATCATAATGAAAAGCGTTGCTGTTCAGCATAATGTTTCTGCCAAGGCTGAAATCGTAATAATAAATGCCTTGCGCATCATATAAGTCAGCATATAATGTGCCTTCAGGCTGAACCACATCACCATTGGCGAACGAAGGTTCATTCCAATAGAAACTGATGTTAGGACCTTCGTTGTCAGGCACTATCGTAGGATCGGTACCGCCCAAGACAAGCTCGTCGAAACAACCCATTGCATCAATGCCACGGACAGGGTCGTAGGCATAGTAACTGAAACGAGGAGCGTCGTATTCAAGGTTAATGTCCTTCGGCACTTGGAAATTCATGGTAAACTTTCCGTTTCTAACCGTTGCTTTCCCTCTGTATATCACATCTTTGTGGAATTTCACCCATTTCGTTCCGCTGCTTTCCTTGTTGGAATAAAGCACCTTCATCGTTATTTTCTTATCAAAAAGACGCACCCAAAGCTCACCATTGAAAAGGTTGTCGGGTTGACCATCATAAGTCGTAATCTCGCCCTCCACACTCACCATAGTCATGGCATGAAGCTCTATTTCATTATCATCAACATCTTTTTCATTGATTTTCAACGTCTTCACCTTCTCTTCGGGCAAGGCAATTCGGAGAGCGGGGTCGCCAAAGAACACCATCCTGATATTCAGGCTCAAGGCAGATGGAAGCGATGAATTGTTGGCAAAGTTGGTATTATTGGCTTTGGCAAGTCTTGCTATATCACCGAAACGCAAGGGCTTGCCTTCGTTGTCACGTCGATACAACTGATTGGTCAGGCACCTGCCAAGTTTCACATTATGAATACCGTATGTCGGACGGCAAGTAGTCATCATGGCGATGGCACCGCCGTTGGGTTGCATAAAAAGCTGCTCACCCGCTGATACCAACAAAGGATTGTCGTATTTCGAGAACTCACAGGTGGCGGTAAATACAAACGGCATACGGTCATAGTTGGTCAGCGTAGCTATCTCAGTAGTGCCGAATATGCGTTCTTCGGCCAAAGCCACAACACCGCCATGTCCCGTGTAGGTCAACGTAAGCAGTCCTTTGTCGATGGCCTGAAGCATGTCAGACGTGACCTGCGGGAAACGGAAGCCTGCTGAGGTACTCACCTTTTCGTAGGCTCCGCAATAAATCTTGTTTCGATTTATTGAGGCTTCTATGGTGTCCATAATCCGTTCGTACTCCTCGTTGTTGCCGACATAATTGCTGTCATCTTCATCTGAAACAAACAAGTGGTTGGTTTTCCATTCGCCATAAGTAGTTGACAAATCATAGTAATGCTTGATTTTCATTATTGCGATTTCGGCCTCCTCAGGTGTGGATGCAGGAATACGGCCCACACCCAAGTCGACATGGCCTGTGCAGCCTTCACCTTCGTCATCGTCCATCAAAGCAAAATAATCATCTGTGCAGAAACTGATTTCATGATTGGGTTTCTCAGCCATCTCATAACAGGGTACGAGGTTGAAACCATAGCCGTACAGGTCGCGATAGTCGAAAGAAGCACGACCGAACAAGGTGACATACTTCAAGTTACCCGCGCTACGACGGTACACCATCCGAATGAAGTCACGGAGTGCCGTCGGGTCGGGTACACCCGTCGAGAACTCATTGTATATTTCATCCACATCAGCCACCGCACACATCATGTCATCCTTTTCAGCATGGAAATTAGCGAGTTCCCGAGCCTGTTGCAATAGGCTATTATGGGTAATGACAATCATATCGGCATCAACAACAGCATGAAGGTCTTGGTTGGCGACAGGTTTCCAGGAGGCAACCGCCAACGCCTTCGACGGGTCGAACATGAAATAACGCTTTTCAGCTTTCTCACCGATAGCGAAGACAAAGTTGTTCGCGCTCAGACGGCCCATTTGCCTCTTAGGTTTCAGCGGATTGCTGACATCCCACAGCCAATGCTGGCTACCCACATTTTGAACCCATATCGCGCTTTTTTCATCACCCAATTGTGAAGGCTTCAACCGGAACGGGAACATATACCCTACACGTTTTAACTGCCGCCACGCATAAATTTCAATATAGTCGAAATACAAAGTGGATTTGGTTTCCTGGGGGTTCATACTCAAAGTGAGTCGTGCCGTGTCGCTGTCAATAAAAAACTGTCCGCTCGAATTGGCCAACACACCATAGAAGTTTACGCCAGTCTTTGCAATAACAGCATTGTTGACCAACAAATTGTCGTTGATGCGAAGACTGTAATGCATCACGCCAGATTTGTTGCGTCCCATTACCTCCGCATTAAAACTCAACGCCTTATCCTTTACCAAATTGGGGAAAACAAAATCGAGATGCAGTTGAGGGGCTTGCGTGTTAAGCATCTCCCCAAACCAGTTGCGTCCAATATTAAAGGGCGACATCAGTTCCTCCTCATGCCATTGGAAGTCAGGAAACTCTGTCACAATAGTCGTAACATCCTCAACCGACAGCGACTCCTTATTCTCAACGCGCAATCCATCACTACCGCTGTTAACGCAAAGAAAATAATAGGTGGAATCAGTATAATAGTTGCGTTCACGGGTATATTTATCGCTTCCCAGTTTCCATCGGGTTGACTCTTGCCCATAGAAAAGCACACAGTCATTCTCATCAAAAGTCCCGTCTTCCGCTCCACTAACATAAAGAGCCACCTCTGAAAGGTCGTCGTAACGACTCACTCCATTTTTCTCAGGCAACGCTCCTGAAGGATTGCCAAATATACGAATCTGATTAGGATTCAGGCTTCCCATATTGACTCCCATAGCTTTCAAAGTGGAATAATCCAACTTGTAAACCCCTTCCTGTGCCACAGAAAGGCGATACCATGTGCCTTCGCTCAACACGGAATGATACACATTATCTTGAGCAATAGCGACTTGTACCCAAAGCAACGACACAAAGGATAATATTGTAAAAATTGTTTTCTTCATATTGATAATCATTTACATAAAACCAGTTTTGAGACCAAAGAAGCCGTCTCGCCCTTGTCGTTTGTAGCCACGACATGATAAACATATATACCGTTGCGCAACGTTTCTCCATGAGCCCCACAACCATTCCAATGAATAGGTGTAATACGCGTCGAAGTGCCCTCAACCTTTTCTGAGAGTGTTGTCACCCAACGGCCCATGATGTCAAAGATGTGGATGTCAACCTTCATGTTATTACCAACTTGGTTGTGGTCGAACACGAAATTGGTTTCGCCATTCACGGGATTGGGCAAGTTGACAAGGTTTTCGATTGACATTCCGTTGCTGTGCGCCACGGTAAAGTCGATAGAAGCGGTGTTGGAGTTGTTGTAGATATCCCACACTTTCAACGTCAGCGTATAGTTGCCATCGGCGAGATCAAGCATCTTGTAGGTGATTTGGCCTTTGCCCGGATTGTCGACCTCCGAGACAAAGTAATCATTGAGGCAATAATTGTTTTTCGAAGGACCGCTCAGGGTGGCTGAAATGTCATGCCCGATGCCGGCCCCCGTTGTGTTGATACCGCTTTCGTCTTCCACAAAAGCGATTAAAGTAGGATTCTCACCCGTCAAACCTCCGCTCACAAAGAGTGTATCATCAATAAACAGCCGGATTTCAGGAGCTTCATCATCAACAAAAGCATCGTCATAAAAGCCACCGATGATAAAGCTGTCGCAGTTGCCATTGGCATCCACTTCATAATCTGTAGCATAATAGTTGATAAGGCCTTGTCCGTAACGATAAGCGATGTCGCGCGGCACAATGAAACTAATCTTGAAATGTCCATTCTCAGCATCAGTCTTTCCATTGAAAATCACGCTGTTGCGAAGTTTGAAATCAATAACGCTTCCGCCAGCATCCGCAGTACCCAAGGTGGACAACTCAGCTTCTTTATCATAAACCGTTACATTCACCACGCCGTTGAAACCGGTGGCAATATTACCATTATAGTCTTTCACAACACCTTCGATTTCAACAGGCTGTAAGGCACGCAAGGTATCATGATACACAGGATAAGTTTGCCAAGTCGAGTCGTTGATTTGAATCGAGTCGTATTCGATGACATGTGCCACGCCGTTAATGGCAGTTGTCTCTACCGACCAAGTGGGATAGGCAAGCCGCAACGCAGGGTCACCAAAGAAGACATAACGTTTCTCCTTCTCCGAGCCTGATGTCTTGGCCATGCGGTAGACATCGCCAAGATGATAATGCTCGCCCCCAACGATACGGAACAAGTTATTGTAAACACCCTTGTTAAACCTCAGGTTGTCGGGCCCATAGGTTACCCTCGAAGTGGTGAACATGGCAATCATGCCGCCATATTGGTTAAGAAAGGCGTATTCGCCCAAAGAGGTGCGGGTATGGTCATCGAATCGGCTGAACTCACAAGTGCCGGTAACCATCAAAGGATACATGGGCCCGTTGCGCCACGAGTCCACATCCTTCCTTTGCAGAATTTTCTCTTCCGCCAATTGCACCTCGCCACCATGACCCGTATAATTTATCACCAACGAGCCTTTCTCCATGCGGTTATTGATGGCAGCGTTCACCTCAGGAGCAATCGACCCACCCGGGGAACTGATTTGCGGATAAGCATCAAGGTAGATTTTGTCGACCACGATACCTTCCCCTCCAACCGTGGGGAGCATGGCTGCCAAAGTCTCGGCATTGGTGACAAAACCGCCTTCATCATCAGTAACGAAAGTCACAACATTACGCCACGACTTCATGGTATTGGCATCCTTCACAAGGTATCGTTCAATCTTGTCCAGCATCTGATTGGCCTGTTCCAAAGTCGAAACGGGGAAACGTCCTATGCCAATATCTGCCAACGAGGCAAAAATGTCACCCTCATTCTCATCCATAAAACCAAAATAATCATCGGTGACAAAGGTAGAATCCATCCTAAGGGAAAGCACCGACTCGTATGTAGGAACAAAATCAACAATATTGTTGCGGTTTTTGTAGTCATAGGAGCAGTCGCCAAGTAACAACAGGTACTTGATTCGATGTCCATCATTACTGTCGAGGTACAGCATGCGGCAGAAATCGCGAATGGCCGTGATGTCTTTCGCGCCACAGGCAAATTCGTTGTAAATGGCTTCCGGTGTCGTGATGCTTATATTCAGGTCGGGGTCAAGTTGGGAATGGATAGACTTCACTCTCTCGGCAGCCTCCATAAAATCAGGATAAGCAATGATAAGAAAATCGACATCGCGTAGGCCATGCAGGTTTTGGTTGTCAACCTGTCCGACCAAAGTGGCGGTATGAAAACCATTACCATTAAAGGCATAAAACTCATTATCGCGATTGCCTACAACTTTGAACGAGAGCGTTCCTGCGTTCAACTGTCCCTTCACAATCCTGGGAGCCACGGGGTCAGTAACATCCCACACCTGCACCTGTTGCGAGGCATCATTAAGGCGATATTCATACACCTTATTAATAATGGAAGCCTCAGGATTGCGGAAACGCATCTGCGGCCCGACGAACTTCAGATTGCGCCAAGCATTTACAGAGAGATAATCGACATAGCCATCGGAAGTGGTCGTATAACTTGTCGAGTGCTTTAAGGTGACCGACATCTTGTCGCCAGAGGGGTTTACTGTTACCCGACCTCCTGTCGTTTCACCATATACCAAATCGTTGGATGAGGACGTAACGGGAATGGCGTATACGGCTTTCGTCACACCATCAACGAGAAGGTTGAAATTTGCTGGTTTATAGTTGCGTCCTGCCAATTCCGACTTGATTTGAGCCTGCCGCGAAGTCACCACGTTGGGAAAATCAAAGTTGAGGTTCAGCGAGTCGTTGCCTTCCATCTTGTCGCCATAATAGGTACGTCCTACGTGAAACAGGTTATAGCTGTCCGCTTCATGCACTTGGTAGTCAACAAACTGCGAAACAACTTCATTGGCAACGGACGAAATGGCACTGGCTTCTTCGATACGTTTGCCTGTGCCTTGGCCGGTAACGACAAAAGCGTAAGAATAATCGTCGTAAGGGTTTTGGAGATGCTCAAAAGCACTATAGGTTGTATTGTATTTCCAAATCACAGGCCCGCGACCGTAAAAGAGAATGTAATCATTCTGGTCAAAAGAACCGTCGGCCTCACCTGAGACATAAATCGGTATTTCAACCAGGTCGTCATATCGCGCCTCTGCATTCATTTCAGGCAGCACACCGCCGCCGTTGTGATAAATCCGGATTTGGCGCGGGTCGACACTTGACACGTCTATGCCCAGATTTTTTAGTTCGTCATACGTCAGTTTATAAATGCCAGATTCCGACAAAGCAATCTTATACCAATTTCCCGTAGCCATAGCAGAGCGTGTGGCGTAGGCAACTTGGGAAGCCGATTTTGAAGGGTCCGGGGTTAACGTAAACTGCAACTGAGCAGAGATGAGTTTCTCATAAAATTGTCCATTCTGGCGGAATGGCACAATTCGGATAGATAGAAATGCCTCGTCGCGCGAACGTAACGTAACCGCATTAACTTCAAAATCACCAGCATACGAATAGTCTTTAGCAACTCTCATTTCCTCTTTCGACAATGGCGCAGTCTTCACGTCTTTCAATTCCAAGGCCACGCTCACGGCATCATCGTAAATCGGCAACGTATGGATGAAAGAGGGCATAGGGCCATTGTACTCCCCATCCTCAAGACTTATATATAGTAAGGTATCGGAGCCATAGCGGAATTCCGACACGCCATTCCATTGAAATGCAAGGGGAATAAGTTGGCGCATTTGTGCCTTTGAGGCCAAAGGAGCCAACGCAAAACAAAACAAAATCCATATTCCTAAACGAAGATTTCGCATCATCAGCAGCTTATATTTATGTTATTCAATCAATTAATCAAAATAAGTATAAAAGAGAACCTTCTTTAGTTTTAAGGAACGAAAATACAACTTTTTTATTTCATCGGAACAGTTTTTTTGAAAGAAAAAGATTTTTTTTCGAAAATTGAGCGATATTTCAAAAAAAGTCCGTAAAATTGCACACTTTTTCGTGGAGAAGGAGAAAAAAATGCATTCCATATACAATAATCCACAAGAAGTGCAGTTATTGATAACAAATTTGACCGACAATGAATATTAGAACTGGATTTAAGACTTTAGCCATTATCGTTTTGGCAACTGTACTGACCACATCATGCGCCAAGAAGTCCTCTCGCACAACGGGTTGGGCCTACAATGACGCCAACAACGGCGGTTTTGAGGTCGCTGAAATCAACGACCAGCAAATTGGTCCTGGCCTCATTGCCATTGAGGGCGGCACCTTCGTCATGGGTGCCACCACCGACAACATTACCTATTCTTGGGACAATTCGCCCCGCAAGGTAACTGTTCCTTCGTTCCTTATCGACCGCACAGAGGTGAGTAATGTTGATTACCGCGAGTACATTTATTGGTTAAACCGCGTTTACGGCCAAAACTATCCTCAGGTTGTGCGTAATGCAGCTCCCGACACGTTGGTGTGGCGTGACCGCTTGTCTTATAACGAACCCATGGTGGAAGTCTATTTCCGCCATCCTTCCTACAACGACTACCCGGTGGTAGGTGTGACTTGGGTACAAGCCAACGACTACTGCGCCTGGCGTACTGACCGCGTCAACGAGTTGATGCTTGTTGAGGCAGGTGTCCTCGATTGGGACCCGACGCAACAGGACGAAGAGAACTTCAATACCGACGCATACCTTGCCGGACAATACACAGGCAAGGTGAAGAACGGCAAGAAAGACCTCTCTAAAGGTGGCGATGGCATGCGCAACGTCCGTATGGATGATGGCATCCTGCTGCCCTCCTACCGTCTGCCTACGGAAGCTGAATGGGAATACGCCGCTGTCGGCTTGATAGGTAACACTTCCGATGAAATCGTTGCCGAGCGCAAGGTCTATCCTTGGAGCGGCGATGGTCTGCGTACCGATAACAAGCGCTATATGGGCAGTTTCATGGCTAACTTCAAGAAAGGCCCTGGTGATTACATGGGTGTTGCCGGTCACCTGAACGACGGCGCAGCTCTTCCCGCCCCTGTCGGTTCCTACTGGCCTAATGACTACGGTCTGTACAACATGGCTGGTAACGTGGCAGAATGGTGCCAAGACGTCTATCGTCCTCTGACTTTTGAAGATGTCGCCGACTACAGCCCCTTCCGTGGTAACGTGTTTATGAAGAAATCTGTTGACGACGAAGGCTTCCTCCTGCAGAAAGACTCCCTCGGTCGCATCCGTAGAGAGCCCATTTCAGCCGAAGAAGCAGCCCGCCGCCAAAACTACCGCACGAGCTTCAACTCCAACTATGATGATGGTGACTACATGTCAGCCATCCGCAACCGTTGGGCTGAAAACCCCGAGGATATGAGCATCTACACCAAGGAGATGTATGAAACAGCCACCAACGACACCCCCGGCACCACCCTCATCAGCGACGAGTCGAGAGTGTACAAAGGCGGCTCATGGGCCGACGGTCCTTACTACCTGAGCCCTGGTACACGCCGTTACCTCAACCAAAACCAGTCCGCTTCCACCATCGGCTTCCGTTGCGCGATGAACAAGGTGGGCAGCTCGTTTACCAAATAAATAATAGAGTTTTTGTTTGTCATTTAATAGTAGCCGTTTGACCCGTTCAGGCGGCTTTTTTTATTAGAAGCCATACCATGAATCCCTTAGAAACCATATATCATCATTTCACAAAGGCTTACAAAATCACCACCGACAGCCGCAAAGTCGAGCAAGACGCTGTTTTCTTCGCCTTAAAAGGCGAAAACTTCGATGCCAACGACTTCGCCCTGCAAGTGGCTGAAGCCGGTATTGCCAGCCTTGTTGTTGCAGACCGCAAAGACCTGCCCCAGCATGAACGCATCCTTATAGTAGACGACACCTTGAAGACCCTTCAACACCTGGCCGCCTACCATCGACAGCAAAGCAAGGCTATTGTGCTGTCCATCACAGGCACCAACGGCAAGACCACCACAAAAGAACTCGTCTCGTCTGTCCTATCCAAAAAATACCGCATCATCCACACAATGGGTAACCTCAACAACCATATCGGCGTGCCGCTTACCTTGTTGAGCATCAAGCCCGACACAGAGATAGCTGTTGTGGAGATGGGAGCCAACCACCCGGGCGAAATCGACTTCCTCTGCAAGATAGCCGACCCCGACTATGGGCTCATTACCAATATTGGGAAAGCCCATCTGGAAGGCTTCGGCAGCTTTGAAGTCATTATCGACACCAAGACCGCACTCTATCACCATGTGAAAGCCCACGGCAAAGCCGTATTTGTCAACCAAGCCAATCCCCTGCTTTGGGAGCAGTCGGAAGGAATGAGCCGCATTTCATACGGACGTTATTGCGGAGCCGACACTCCCGTGGCACCAGGAGCCTGCAATCCCTACCTTAGCGTGGTTTGGAGGAAGCACCTCATCCAAACCCAACTCGTGGGCAGCTACAACTTCGAGAACGTGGCAGCTGCCATTAGTGTGGGACAGTATTTCGGTGTGGAGGAAAGCGACATCGTAGCGGCATTGGAAGCCTATACCCCAACCAACAGCCGCTCACAAGTGATTGACGCCAAGAATAACCGCATCGTGATGGATGCCTACAACGCCAACCCCACCTCCATGCGGGCCGCCCTCATCAACTTTGCCAACATCTGCGGAGAACAACACCTATTAATATTAGGCGATATGCGCGAGTTAGGTACCGCCTCCGAAGAAGAGCATCGCAACATCCTCGGTCTGATGAAAGAATTAGGCTTTAAGGAGGCTTTGCTCGTTGGACAGAACTTCTGCTCATTCAATAATAATCCCCAATGGAAAACCTTTGACAAGGTGAGCGACTTGTGCCAATACCTTGAAAGCCATCCTATAAGCGGAAAGACAATACTCGTCAAAGGCTCCAATAGCATACAACTGGGAAAGGTATTGCCTTTATTATAATTTCGGAATGATGAATGCGAAAACAGCCATTGGCCTTATGTCGGGCAGCTCGTTGGATGGGTTGGATATTGCATTAGTGCGTTTCCAGAAAGAGAACGACAACTATGGTTTTCAGATCCTGCAAGCCGAAACCCTACCCTATCCCGAATACTGGGTAAAACAACTCTCCGAAGCCTTCCACAAACAACCGAAAGACTTGGTGCAGTTGGACAAGGACTATGGCAAATACTTAGGCGAACAGGTTTTAGTCTTTGCCAAGAAACACAACATCCAGCCCGACTTTGTGGCCTCGCACGGGCACACCATCTTCCATCGTCCCGAGGAACGCTACACCCTCCAAATCGGAGACGGACAGGAATTGGCAAAGGCTTGCGGTTTTACCGTTATCAACGATTTCCGCAGCGAGGATGTCAGCAAAGGCGGACAGGGAGCCCCGCTCGTGCCCATTGGCGACAAACTGCTCTTCGGCAACTATGAAATGTGCCTCAATATTGGAGGCATCGCAAACATCTCGTATGACGAGAACGGGAAACGTATCGCCTACGACCTATGCATCGCCAACCAAGCCTTGAACTATATGGCACAAATGAAAGGTTTGGGCTATGATAAAGACGGCGAACTGGCCCGCAAGGGCGAGGTTGACCACTCACTATTGAAAAAGCTCAACAACCTGCCGTTTTTCCTCCAAGAACCACCCAAATCCTTAGGCCGCGAGTTTTTTGAGACCTATCAGAAAGACTTGTTGAAAGACCTTTCGGTGGAAGACTTGCTCGCCACCTTCGTTGAACATATTGCCTTGCAAATCGCACTGCCTATCAGTTGGTTGCCCAAAGCAAAGATCCTCTGCACAGGAGGCGGCGCAAGAAACAAATATCTCATCGAACGCCTGCAAGCCCGCACAAAACATGAGGTAGTCGTCCCGGAAAAACAAATCATCGATTACAAGGAAGCGCTTGTCTTCGCCTTCCTCGGATTGCTGCGTATGGAAGGAAAGACCAATGTCTTGTCGTCAGTAACAGGAGCAGAAAGCGACAGTTGCAGCGGAAAAATTTGGCATCCTTAGTGTTTTTTGCTTGCCTTTTCGGCAAAAAATGCTTATCTTTGCAGCGTGACAAAGAAGGCCACACGAAGCATTATTTCGTTCATCCAACAAACAAATAGGTTCACAGCGAACGCCATGAGCATTTTCGGCGAACGCCGAAAACATTTACAGCGGGGGCTATGAAAGTTTTTGGCGGGAGGCAAGAAACCAACACAACTACCTCCAACTCCCTATAAGACGGCATCCAACTCCCGAAGAAGCAACTGCTGGGGCGGTAAACAAACGCATCATACGTGCCTTTACCATGAGATTGAATTCATCGCAGGTTCAAATAGAGAGCCTAACCTATTATATAATACGAATGATACAGTTCCGATTTCTCAACGATTCGAATGCCTTAACCAGCGGAATTCAACCAAATTTTCGCGATTTCGACAAATTTCGTTTACCCAACTAACCGAAAAACACAAGAAATAGGTTAGTCCACCAACCGATTTTTTGATAAAAAAGGTTATTGCATTAACCTTTTTTGTTTTCGACCAAATTGCGGACATTCCTGATTCCTACATCCTTGCCGACATGATGGAGTACCCCGTAGGAAAGAAGCTGCCCTTGTGGATTGTGGGGCTAACCTATTAAAGAGCCACAAAATTTACAGGTATTACACAGAATTTTGTATTTTTGCGTTGAAAAAGAGTAAATGAAGAACCTGTGTTCAAGAAAATCCTAAATACCTTTGGCACTAAGATACTGGCAGCAGCACTCAACTTCCTTATCGCCATTATCATCTCCCAAACCTTGGGCGATAGTGGCAAAGGAACACAAGCCCTGCTGTTGGCTACCATCTCTTTCATCCTCATCTTCTCCGACATCATCTGCGGTGCCAGCATCATCTACCTCGCCCCTCGGCATTCGTTCAAGAAAATCCTGGTGGCTTCAACGATATGGGCGGCGCTCATTTCGGTGGTGATGGGATTCTCCATCTGGCTGTTCTATCCGAAACTGGCTCCTGACTTGGTCGCACATGTAGCCATCCTGTCACTCATCTCCTCGCTCAGCAACATCAACTTCCGCTTTCTTGTTGGCAAAGAGGAGATTCAGAAAGCCAACTACAACACGCTGCTGCAGCCAGTTCTGTTGGTACTGACTTTGGTAGTGTATTATATCATCTTAAAACGGACCGACATTTACGGCTACATCATCGGACTTTATGCCGCATACGGCGGCACCTTCCTGTTGGGCGTATTCATGCTCCGCAAGGAATACGCCAACCTGCGAAACGACAAGGACAAGGAATACGGCCCCGTGCTGAGCGACCTTTTCAAATACGGTTTCCTCAACCAGACCGGCCATTTCGTGCAATTCTTCAACCTGCGCTTAAGTTATTATCTACTGAACAGATACATCAACGTGGGTCGCGTGGGTGTGTTCTCCAACGCTGTCTCCCTCGCCGAAGCCATCTGGATTATCAGCAGCAGCATCGCCTTGGTGCAATATGCCCGCATAGCCAACGCCGACGACCGCGCCTATGCTCAAAAACTCACGTTGGACTTGAGTAAAATCTGCCTCGTCATTTCGGCTTTCGCCGTCATCTTACTTGCCATATTGCCACCACAAGTATACACCTTCATCTTCGGCCCCGAATTCGGCGAAATGGCAAGCATCATCCGTATCCTTGCGCCAGGGGTGCTTTTCTACTGCATCTTCCTCATCCTCGGGCATTATTACTCGGGCATCGGACGCTATCAGATGAACACCTTTGCGTCACTTTGCGGCCTGGCCGCCACATGCACTCTCGGCTTCACGCTCATACCGCGCTACGATGTCACAGGAGCCGCCATCACATCGGCAGTATCTTATACGATGAACGCCATCTTCCTGTTCGTCTTCTTCCTCAAGGAGTCGCATCTCAAAGGCAAGGACTTCATCCTAAGAAAGAGCGAAGTACAAAACTATATTGCCGAATTCAAACAACAATTCCTGAAACAAAACACAGACAATGAATAAGATACACAAATTCACCAAAGCGATTGCGCGCATCATAAGGCATCCCTATCTGCTCAACCTTGTGTTGCAAGACGAAGGCAGCAACAAGGAAGAGGTAATCCGTAAATACGGCCTCAAAGACGGACTCCCCGTATTGGAAATCAACGAGTTGTTCCCCGATTTCAAAGAAACGGCAAAGCCTTACGCTTATCTCTCCGGAGCCACCATGCCCATCGATATTGCTTTGCTAAGGGCTTTGGCAAAACGTTACCAAGTGCAGGATTACTTCGAAATCGGCACCTGGCGCGGCGAAAGTGTTGCCAATCTTGCGGATGTGGCACAACATTGCGTCACCTTTAACCTTCCCAAAGAAGACATCATCAAGCTGACAAACAACCCACTTTATGCCGACTTGCACAGCTTCTTCAGCAAGGACTTAAGCAACGTGGAGCAGCTTTACGGCAACTCCCAGTCCTTTGACTTTGGCAATCATTTCAAGAAATACGACATGGTCTTTGTGGACGGAGACCACCATTATGAAAGCGTGAAGAAAGACACCGAAACAGCCTTCAGGTTGCTGAAAGGCGAACGTGGCATCATCGTATGGCACGACTACGGTTTAGACCCCGAAACCATACGTTGGGACGTAATGGGTGCCATCCTTGACGGTACGCCTGCCAACAAACGCAAGTACATCTATCATGTTTCCAACACCTTGTGTGCCGTTTATCTACCAGATGACTTGCCAACACACAAACTTGTGCCGTATGAAACGCCAAAGAAATACTTCGAAATTGATATCAAGACCTATAAAACCAAGTGATACAATAGACTGCTTCGTTCCTCGCAGTGACGAAAAGCGACAATTGAACAACTGAACAACTAACAACTGATGAACATCCTGCACCTACTGAGTTGGTTCCCCAAGCCCGACGACCCCACTTTGGGCAACTTCTGCGTCCGCATGATTGACGCGTTGCCCGATGAGTGCCATTCGGTCATCCTCTCCGTCTGCGACGGCAAGAATATGAAGAAATCCTTCGAAGTCAAGGAGATAAAGGGCGAACATCACACCCACGTGCAGATTTATATCCGTCCTCCCAAAGTAAATGCCATTCGCAAGCTGAAGATGCTGAGGATGTACCAATACGGACTGAATTACATCAAGAAACGCTTCTTCAAGCCCGACTTGATTCACCTTCATGTGACCTACCCGCTCGGCCAAGTGGCTTTGCTATGGAAGAAACTGCTTGGACACCAATATGTTCTTACTGAACATTGGACCATTTACCAGCCACAGAACAAGGATGTTTTGGTCGGCAAATTGAAGAATAAGATTGTAAAAATTGCCAACAACGCCGCTCTTATTATGCCCGTCAGCCTCGACTTGCAACATTGCATGGAGCAACATGGCATCAGCAACCAGTTCAAGGTGATTTACAACTTGGTGAATACCGACATGTTCAAACTTGGAGTGCCTCAGCCATCGAGCAAGAAAAAAATGCTCCACATTTCCACCTTGCGCGATGAAGCCAAGAATTTCAGCGGCATTCTTCGCGCCATCGAAAAGCTGCACCAACAGCGCGATGACTTTGAGTTGCATGTCATTCACGACTACGAAGCCACCGAGTTTAAGACGTTTGCAAAAGAGCATGGTTTGGAAGACTGCGTCTTTTTCCATGGGAAAAAGACCTCTTCAGAGGTTGCCGAAGCCTACCAAAAAGCAGACTTCTTTGTGCTGTTTTCCAATTTCGAGAACCTGCCCTGCGTCATAGTAGAGGCTTTTGCTTCAGGCGTTCCCGTACTAAGCACCTCTGTTGGGGGAATTGCCGAGATTCTATCTCCGGAAAGAGGCATCCTTATCCCTCAAGGCGATGAAGAAGCCCTCCTGCAAGGCTTAATCCAAATGCTTGACCACCATCAAGAATACGACAGGGAAGCCATCCGCCGATATGCCACAAAAACCTTTGCCGCCCAAACCATAGGGCAGCAAATCTTTGAAGCTTATAAAGAAGTGGTATAGGAAACTTGCCGACAAAACGGATTGCAACCCCTGTTACTCCTCGTTGCCTACAGCATTTTTCATAACGCCCATCTTGGAGCTTTCTATAAAGCCGAGGATGAAATCGCGGTCTTCCGACTGTGGCAAATGTTCACGGATATATTGAACAGACTGGGTCATATTCATCCCCACGCTATAAACCACACGATACACATCTTGAATCGCGTTGATACGCTCGCGCGAGAACCCGCGACGCATCAATCCGATGGAATTGACACCCGCATAACTGACAGGATAATTAGGCGTAGTCTTCACAAAAGGCGGAATATCCTTATTGACCAAAGCGCCACCACAAATCATCACATGGGCACCAATGTGCAAGAACTGGCTTACCGCAGCCAAACCTCCAAAGATGGCCCAATCGTCAACAACAACATGACCCGCCAATGTTGCAGCATTCGCCATAATGACATGATCACCCAAGACGCAGTCGTGCGCCACATGGGTGAAAGCCATCAGCAGGCAATCCTTGCCCACTATCGTCTTCCCTAAAGCTGCAGTCCCCTTGTTGACCGTTGCCGACTCGCGCACCGTAGTGCCGTCGCCGATATAGCAATAAGTGGTCTCGCCTTTGTATTTCAAGTCTTGCGGAATGGCAGAAATAACTGCACCAGGGAAAATCTTGCAGTTCTTCCCGATACGGGCACCATCCATTATGGTGGCATTGGGGCCAATCCACGTGCCAGAACCAATTTCGACATCCCCGCCAATCCACGCGAACGCCTCAATCTTCACGTCTTCCGCAATACGGGCATCGGGGTGGATATAGGCTAAAGGCTGATTCATAATTATTAATATAATAAGGTGTGCTTGATTTTTCTTGCAAAAGCCGTGTTGGAGAAATGTCCAGGCTTCACAGCTGTCACCTTGCCCTTGATAGGACGACCAACCAACGTAAGGTCGCCGATGACATCAAGCAGTTTGTGACGAGCAGGCTCGTTGTCAAAATAGAGTTCCACGTTGTTCAGGATGCCGCATTCCTTAACTGTAACTTTAGGTTTCTTAAAGAAAGCTGCAATATGGTCAAGTTCCTCGGCAGAGACATTACGGTTGACGAACACGATGGCATTGGTCAGGTCGCCACCCTTGATGAGGTTACGGCTGATAAGGGTTTCCAACTCGTGGAGGAAAACAAAGGTACGGCAGGGTGCAATCTCATTTTCGAAATCCTTCAAGTCGTGCAATTTGGCATGTTGCTCGTCCAAAACCCTTGTGTTGTATTTCACCTTCACGTCGATTTCAAAGTGGTCGCAAGGCTCCATTCTCAGTTCGATGCCCAAAACCTCATTTTTGTATGAAATCGGTTCTTCGATGACGAGATAGTTGCGCTGAGCGTTCTGCTCAACGATACCGGCCTTGTGAATAGCCTCGACAAATAGTTTGCCGCTGCCGTCCATGATGGGAGTTTCCTCAACATCGATGTCAATCAGCACGTTATCAACGCCCATGCCCCGCAGCGAGGCCAGCACATGCTCAACCGTGTAAATCTTAACGCCGCCTTTGCCGAGCGTGGTACCACGAGCTGTGTCGATGACATTATCCACGTCTGCCTCAATGATGGGTTGGTTGTCAAGATCGATTCTGCGGAAACGGATTCCTGAGTTTACTGGAGCGGGATTGAAGGTCAGCGTGCCGCATTGGCGCGTATGGAGACCTGCTCCTGAAACGCTGACTTTATTTTTGAGTGTACACTGTTTTTCGGTCATAAAAGCATATTATCCGTGGAATATCTTCCACAAAAAACGTGCAAAGATAGGAATTATTATCTTATCACCAAGAAAAAAAAGCGTCCCGAAAGGTTCTATACTGTCTTTGTGTCTTTTAACTCCTTAATTTCCTTTTCAAGGGCTTCCAGTTTGCGCGCCATTTCATCGATGTGGCGGAAACGGGCGTTGGAGACGAGATATTGACGCAAAGGTTGTATCGGAGTGCCCATAAAGGCTTGGTTTTCCTCTTTGATACTGCCCATAATGCCGCTCTGACCGCCAAACTGGGAGCCGTCTGCGATGGTGATATGCCCTACAAATCCCGACTGTCCACCGATAACGCAATTCTTGCCAAGACGTGTTGAACCGCTCACCCCCACTTGGGCTGCCATAGCAGTATTCTCCCCCACCTCCACATTATGCGCCAAATGCACCAGATTGTCGATTTTCACACCCTTGTGGATGTGCGTTGAGCCCATAGTAGACCTGTCAATAGTGGCGTTAGCCCCGATTTCCACATCGTCCTCAACCACCACGTTGCCCACCTGCGGAATTTTCTCGTAATGTCCATCAGCTTGAGGGGCAAAGCCAAAGCCATCAGCGCCCAACACAGCTCCTGCGTGAAGAATACAATTCTTGCCGATAACCGTATTGCGGTAAAGCTTCACGCCAGGATACAGCACCGTATTGTCGCCAATGACACAACCGTCGCCGACATAAACCTGCGGATAGAGCTTCACGTTGTTCCCAATCTTGGCATTCTCTCCCACAAAGGCAAACTCGCCAAGATAGAGATTCTCTCCGCATCGTGCCGATGAAGAGACAAAAGCCAATGAAGAAACGCCTTGCTTGTTTTGCATCATCTGGTCATAAAAGGCCAGCAGTTTGGCAAACGAGGCGTAAGCATCCCGTACCCGAATCAAGGTGGCCTGAATGGGTGCTGTCGCCTCAAAGTCGTCGTTCACGATGACAATACTCGACTGGGTCTCATAAATATAATGCGTATATTTCGGATTTGCCAGGAAGCTTATCATGCCGGGAGCACCTTCCTCAATCTTGGCCACATTCCATACCTCCACATCGGGGTTGCCTTCCACCTTCCCTTCAAGGATTCCGGCGATTTGTATAGCAGTAAAAGTCATAATTCAAGAGTATTAAAAAAATCCACGTTTACAGCAGGCGTTCAAAATCGTGTTTCAAGACAGCCACAGCCTGTTCCACCATGGGATTGGGCAAGGCGACAAGGCTCTGAGCGATAATGGACACATCCTCCTCGTCCTTCAATTGTTCAAAAGTCGTATTGATTTGGTTGACAAGTTCTTCTTTAGCGTTCACCACGGCATTCCAAGTGGAATCGGAAACATAAAGCTGCTGGGCGAGGTTGTGTTCAAACTCCTCCCTCACATTCTGCAGAAGCTGAAGATGGAACGCACCTTTCTCAAGGCCAGGCACATAGATGCGCTTCACCAGCTGGGGCAGTTGCACCCTTTCAAGATAAAGCAAAAAGCGTTCGTATGCCTGCACCTTCAGCGGCATGATGATTTTCAAGGCCTGCACCTTCAGCTCCATCTTGCTTCCGTTGCGGAGTTCGGCATCTTTCATCCTAATCAGACGGGACAAAAGTATCATCGCGGCGACCATCAGCAGCAGTCCCGCACCCATTAGCGAATAGATAATCCAGGTGTTCATAGCGTTCAAAATTTTGCGGCAAAGGTAGGGATTTTTCGTTGAAGTGCAAATTGTTTTTCGTCGCAAAAATCTGCAATTGAGGCATAGCCCGAATTGCGGTTTTTTGTATTTTTGTAACCTCAAACATAATTAAACTCATCTTGAATATGGACATCAAAGCAGTAAAATTCAGAAAAGACGGGTTCTACACCCAGCCCTTTGCCTTTGGCGGCGAAGAAGGCCCCGACAAGTTTGACCGCAACATCCGCTATCGCGGTAGCTTGCAGAACTATGTGATTGATACGGGTTCGGAGGTGATTCTGGTGGATACAGGTCTACCAGCCGGCACACCAGAGGGAACCCCCGACGAGACCTCGCTTGCCTTCATCGGCAAAGACATTTGCAGTTATATGGACGCTCTGGCCTCGTTGGGCTATAAGCCCGAACAGGTCACCAAAATCCTGCTCACGCACAAGCATGCCGACCACAGCGGCGAACTCCGTTCGTTCCCGAATGCGAAAATCTATGTGAATGCCGACGAAATGCAGGCAGCCGAGTTGCAGGGCCTACCCAATCTGGTGCCAGTAACCTTTACCGACGGGGCGTATCACAACTTCCCCGACAGCCAGAAAATCTGCGACAGCATCTATTTCATCAAGGCCAAAGGACACACCAACGGCAACAGCCTCGTGATTGCAGAGAACAAAGGTCTGTACTATATGTTCCAAGCCGACATCACATACGTGGATGAAGCTTTATATGAGAACAAGCTTTCTGTAGTGTACGACGACCTGTCCGCTGCCCGCGAGACCTTGGACCGCGTGCGTGAGTTTGTGCGCAACAATCCTACGGTCTATCTCTCTACTCACTCACCGCAAGGCTATGAGAACTTGGAAGCCAAGCGCGTGATGGACCTCGACCACCCCTACCCGACCACCCTTGCCGAAGTGAACTTTACAAAGAAAGAAGCCTCTGGTAAGTACATCTGCTCCATCTGTGGTTATGTCTATGACCCCGCTGAGCACGATGGCGTGGCTTTCGAAGACCTGCCCGATGACTGGAAATGCCCGCGCTGCAAGCAAGGCAAGGAGAAGTTCAATAAGGCATGATGCGGTTATGACCGGTCTTCAAATATCCAATCCGGAGACGATGGAACAAGCCATTTGCGAGTTGGGCATCGTCCCCTTTTTCACCAGTGCCATCCCGGGCTATTCCATCAAGGAACTCACCCAGCCTGGGTTTTGGTTTGACAGCGAGGAGAACTCGCTCGGGCCGTGGGACTGGAAGATCGGCTGCCTCCAAAACGGCGGCATCGCGTATGGGAAGTTCCTCTGCGGGGGAAAAGCTGCCTTCGCAACGGTCCCATTTTACCGCGAACTGATGAATGTCCGCCGTGCCACGACAACGCCCGACAAGAATGGTGAGCGCATCATGGAGTATCTCGAAAAGCAAGGCAGCATCACCATCAAGGAGGTGCGTGCTTTGCATGGTGTGAAGAAAGGCCAAGCCGATGCGGCTATAGGCAAGCTGATGCAGCAGTGCCGTGTCGTCACGGGAGCCATTGAGCGGGTGTATCGAGGGCCCGAACAGGTTTACAACGGTTGGCAGGTGTCGTATTTCTGCACACCCGAGTCGCTGTTCGAAGACTTCATTACGCTCCACACCGACCACACCCCCGAGGAGTCGCTGGAGTTTTTAGTCGACCACATCACGAGGCTGACGAAAGGAACGGCCTCTCGTAAACAAGTTATAAAAGTGCTGAAATAACCATAATCACTAAATCCTAATCAAAATGAAAAAAGCATTCTTTCTCGCAGCAGTGGCCCTGATGATGGCCTCGAGCTGCAACAACCAGAACAACAAGACCGCCCAAGTCGCGGCTGAACCTGAGCCCGTGGTCGAGCAGACCAGCGGCATCTACGACATCACCGTAAAGGACATCGACGGAAGCGATGTATCCTTGGCCAACTACAAAGGCAAAGTGCTGCTCATCGTCAATGTGGCCAGCAAATGCGGACTGACCCCGCAGTACGAAGGCCTTGAAGCCCTTTACCAGAAGTACAAGGACCAAGGTCTGGAGATTTTGGCCTTCCCCTGCAACCAATTCTTGGGACAAGAGCCTGGCACCAATGAGGAGATCCAGAGTTTTTGCTCGCTGAATTACCACGTCTCCTTCCCGCTGTTCGACAAGATTGATGTCAACGATGAGGCTGAAAGTCCGCTCTACACCTACCTCAAGGAGCAAGCACCTTTCAAGGGCTATCCCGAAGGTACCGATGAGTTTGCGACAATGCTTGGCGAAATTCACCAAAAGACCGGCACGGGCTTCGACCAAGGCGATGCCATCCGCTGGAACTTCGGCAAGTTCCTGGTCTCCAAAGACGGCAAGACCATCCTTCGCTTCGAGCCTATGGTGACACCCGACATGCTGGAAGAAGACATACAAAAGATGTTGGAATACAAATAAGGTGTAAACCATTTTAGCGGAAGTGAAACGCATCGTTTACATCATTTTAGGCTTGCTTTGTGTAGGCCTTGGAGCCTTAGGTGTGGTGGTGCCAGGATTGCCCACCACACCTTTTCTGCTGTTGGCCTCATGGCTCTTTTACCGCTCCTCGCCACGCTTGCAAGAATGGCTTTTGCATTCGTGGTTAGGGACTTACATCCGCAGTTATCGCCGTCGCGGCGGGATGACCGCTGCACAGAAAGCCGGTGCCTGTGGCATCATGGTGGCGATGGTGTTGCTTTCCACTTTTGTGTTCATCCCTAAAGGCTCGGTAGCTCGTATCATCGTACCCATCGCTGGTGCTGTGGGCGTGCTGACGGTCATTTTTGCGGTGCCTAGGCTTTTCTGCCCAACAGCGGAACCCGTATGCTGTCCTCCATCTTGCAGATAGTTCTTGGTCTCATCTTCCTCGGCCACAATCTCATCCTGACCGTATCCCTGCCCGTTTTATTTGCGACTTGGGTTTTTGTGGAAGGCATCATCGTGGCGGTTCAGAGTTTCGATTTCAAGCAGGCTGATTTCTCTGCTTGGTGGGCCATCCTCATTCTTGGCATCGCTGGTGCCGTCCTTGGTTTCTTTGGCCTCAAGAATCCCGATGTGGCTGCGGCTACATTGTCCTGGCTCATCGGTTTGGGCATTATCGCCTCGGGCATTTCCTATTTGGTGGCACTCAGCGGAATCAACCGTTTGGAAAAGCGCGTGAAACAATTCCGTGACAACATCAAAGCAGCCATCGACGAGCGGTAATACCATCAAAAAAACCAATTTGACAAAAACGGAGCGGCAAAAACCTGTCGCCCCGTTTTGTTTTTTGTATTATCTTTGCAGCAAATTAAAACCACAGCAAAGAACATGAAAGCACTCCTCATCAACGGCAGCCCACACGCCAACGGCTGCACCTTCACCGCCTTGAACATCGTGGCGGAAGAACTACAGAAAAACGGCATAGAGACCGAAATCGTCCATATCGGCAACAAAGACATCCGAGGCTGCATCGCCTGCGGCAAGTGCGCCGAATTGGGGCATTGCGTGTTCAACGATATGGTGAACGAAGTGGCGCCCAAGTTTGAGCAAGCCGACGGCCTTGTGGTCGGCTCTCCGGTGTATTACGCTGGCCCCAACGGAACACTCACCAACCTGCTCGACCGCCTGTTTTTCAGCACCCCATTCGACAAGCGGATGAAAGTGGGTGCAGCCGTCGTCTCGGCACGTCGTGGCGGCACCACGGCCGCCTTCGACCGGCTCAACAAGTATTTCACCATCAGCGAGATGCCCATCGTGAGCAGCCGCTATTGGAATATGGTGCATGGCCATACCACTGAAGACGTGATGCAAGACGAAGAAGGCGTGCAAATCATGCGCATCTTGAGCCGCAACATGGCCTTCCTCATCCGTTCCATCGCCGCTGAGCGCGAGCGCAACGGACTGCCCAAAAAGGAAGAGACGAAATACACCAATTTTATCCGTTAAACAATTCAATACGGGACAAGAAAACCAAGCAGGTAATAAAACTAAATTTAGTAAGATATGAGAGTTTTCATTTATATTTGGATGATTGTTCAACTGGTTTTGTTAGTCACTGGTGGGGTGTGGACTTTTATCGACTGGAAAAATGGAAAACGCAAAAAAACCCCAATGATTCTCATGGCAATCGGTAGTTTTATGTTGGTTATCTATTTCCTGGTTTTAAAGCCAATGATGAACAAATAGGATCCTTTTTAATCTATAGCAATGATAAAAAACCGGCCCACCCCCAACGAGGCTTTCCCGAACCCCAACATCCCAAGCCTCTGCTTCATCAAGAACGTGGTGAAGAGCCCGCGTATCATCATTGGCGACTATACCTATTATGATGACGTGGATGGTGCAGACCAATTCGAGAAGCACGTCACTCATTTCTACGACTTCATTGGC
>JAILDR010000042.1 GCA_024689285.1 Bacteroidales bacterium
CGCAACTGCTTGAGGATGATGCCACCGTGCTCGTGGGTCCAGTCCCAAGCGTGCTTGAGGAACTCCTCGCGGCCGATGTCCGTCTTCTTGATGCCTTGTTGCGCCAGCTTGTTCACCACCTTGGCTTCGGTGGCGATGGAGGCGTGGTCGGTGCCGGGCACCCAGCAGGCGTTCTTGCCTTGCATGCGTGCGCGACGGATCAGGATGTCCTGAATCGTGTTGTTCATCATGTGGCCCATGTGAAGCACGCCGGTTACATTCGGCGGCGGAATCACGATGGTATAGGGTTCGCGTTCGTCGGGAGTGGAGTGGAAGTAGTTCTTGTCCATCCAGTGTTCGTACCATTTGCCTTCAACTTCCTGAGGGCTGTATTTACTGCTGATTTCCATGTATTTGTTGTTGATTGTTGACTGTTTAATTGTTGTTTGAGGCAAGACTTTTGGACTTCGGGACGCTTGACTTTTTGTTGTCGCTTTGTTTCGTTGCGAGGCATCATTCCGTGAAATCGAAGATTCGATGCAATCAAAACGGAAGAAGCAGTCCGTTCATTTTGCGTTCAAAACAATCTGCAAAAGTAGGGATTTTTGGAGCAAGTTTGTAGAATTTGAGCCGAAAAAATGATTTTGGTGCTTGGCGTTACGAAATTTTATATGCAAGCGTATACTATCTAAGGAAGATTTTTGAGGTTTTTCGCTTTGTATTGATAATTTTCCCTATCTTTGTCCGCCAAAGTTTTAGAAATTTATTTCATCAATTAAATTCATAACATTATGGTATTATTACAAACAAATGTGACAATGGTGATTTTCATCTGCATCCTTGCAGTGGTTATCCCATTCCTGCTTTTCTATCTCTCAAAAGCAAAAAAGGAACATCCTAAGGGCTTGATTGCAGCCGCATTAAGTAACATGGGCGAGCGTTTTGGCTACTACATCATGAACGCTATCCTACTGCTCTTCATCGTGTCGAAGTTCGGTCTGCCCGATGCCACCGCCGGTGTCATCTACTCTGTATTCTACTTTGGCATCTACGTGCTGAGCTTAGTGGGAGGTATCATCGCCGACCGCACTCAAAACTACCACCGCACCATCCAATGGGGTTTGATCATCATGGCCCTCGGCTATGTGGGTATGGCCATTCCGCTGTTCAGCCAGGATGCCAACGGCATTATCGCCGACGGTAACGGCAAATGGTGGGGTATCCTCATCTTTACTTGCGTCGCCCTGCTTTGCATAGCTTTCGGTAATGGTCTGTTCAAGGGCAACCTGCAAGCCCTCGTCGGCCAGATGTACGACAATTTTGAGGCCGAAGCTGCCAAGAAAGGCCCTGAGGCTCTGGCCGTCGCCAAGGACAAGCGCGACAGCGGTTTCCAGATTTTCTACGTATTCATCAACATCGGTGGTGTTATCGCCCCCTTCGTGGCTCCTATGCTGCGCGAGTGGTGGCTGAAAGCCCACAACTTCATCTATAATGCCGATATGTCGGCACTCTGCCACCAGTATTTGGCTGACGGCACTATCTCACAGAAGTTTACTGAAACGATGGCTAACTCCGTCCTGCCTACTGCCAACTATGGCGACAACCTGACGCAGTTCTGCTCCGACTACATCCTGACCTTCAACCAAGGTGTTCACTTCTCGTTCTTCGTCTCTGTGGCTGCCATGCTGATTTCATTGATTATCTTCTTCACTCAGAAGAACAAGTTCCCGCAACCCGCCAAGAAAGTGGCTGCCGAAACTGCAGGCTACACCGCCGAAGAAAAGGCTGCTATGGCTAAGGAAATCAAACAGCGTATGGCTGCTTTGTTTGCCGTGTTGGGTATCGCCGTGTTCTTCTGGCTGTCGTTCCACCAAAATGGTCAATCGCTGTCGGTGTTCGCCCGCGACTTTGTGGATTCGTCGAGCATTGCCCCTGAAATCTGGCAAGCCCTGAATCCCCTGTTCGTCATCATTCTCACCCCGTTGGTTATGGGTATCTTCGCTATGCTGGCTCGCAAGGGCAAACCCGTTTCCACTCCCCGCAAGATTGCTTACGGTATGGGTTTGGCAGGTTGCGCCTACCTCTTCCTGATGATTTTCTCCATCCTGAAGCACTATCCTTCGGGTGACGCTTTCCGTGCTATGGATGCCGCTCAGATGATGGCTGCCGGTCTTGCCAAAGCCGCTCCTTGGGTGATGATTGTTACCTATTTCTTCCTCACCGTGGCCGAGTTGTTCATCTCTCCGTTGGGTCTGTCCTTCGTCTCGAAGGTGGCTCCGCGCCACATGGTGGGTCTCTGCCAAGGCTTGTGGTTGGGTGCCACCGCCATCGGCAACCTCTTCATTTTCGTTGGCCCTATCATGCTCAACGCTTGGCCTATCTGGAAGTGCTGGGGTGTGTTCCTCGCCATCTGTCTGGTCTCCATGACGGTGATGTTCGGTATGGTGAAGTGGCTTGAGAGGGTGACCGAATAACAATGAATTTGCATTGAGACGCAAAATTCTGCGTCTCTACATAATTTAAGGTAAAAAGCCGGCAGCGATGTCGGCTTTTTTTGTGTCTACGACTACAAATTGCTGAAAAAGTGATCTAAAAACTACTGAAAAGTTTTCTCACAAATTCCTAAATTGAGAAAAGCAAATGTCGAAGCGTGACGCAGGGCAGGGGAATTTTGGCGTTAAATCACACTATGCTGTTATTCTTTTCTCTATTTTTGCACCCATAACAATGAAAGCCATCCGACACAATCAACCATTGCATCAATACTTTATGAGAAGACTTGTTTTCACCGCAATCGCCTTGTTTTTAGGCATCATCGGTTCGACCGCCCAAACCACCATCGACCCTGCGCTACGCGAGGAGATGGGCAAGCGGGGCGATGACGAGAAAATCAAAATCGTTGTCCTGATGAACGAACAATCTGACGCGAAGGCATTAAGCCGCGAGGCCAACTTCTTCGCCACCAAGCAAGAGCGTCGCGCCTTCGTGGTGGAAACGCTGAAACGTCAGGCCGAAACTTCGCAAGCCGAGCTGCTCGGCCTGCTTGAGGAGATGAAGCAACACGATATGGTGGCCGACATCCAGTTGCTCTGGCTCGTGAATGCCATCAGCTGCCAAGCCACCAAAACGGCCATCAACAGCCTTGAGCAACAGCGAGGCATCAAGACCATCGCCTATCGCGAAGAAACCCAATGGATTGCCGACGGTGAGGTCAAATCCGCTGTGAAAAACGGCGACCGCGACATTGCCGAGTTTTTGTACCAAATCGACGTGCCGCCCGTATGGGACTTGGGCTACACGGGCCAAGGCGTGCTCGTCGCCATCATCGATACGGGTGTGCGTCTCGACCATGAGGACTTGGCCGGTCGGTTTTGGGATGGCGGCAGCGAATACCCCAACCACGGCTATGATTTCTATTACAACGACAACGAACCCGGCGATATTTACGGCCACGGCACCGAGGTGGCAGGCATCGTTTGCGGCACGGGTGCTGGCGGGACAAAGACTGGCGTGGCACCCGATGCCACCATCATGGTCTTGAAAGCCCTCAGCGACGACGGCGTTGGCGAAGAGACGCCTTGGGTCGCCGCGATGCAGTTCGCCATCGAGCATGGTGCTGATGTGCTCAACATGTCGTTGGGCCGTCCCAAGCCCGAACCCGCCCAAAAACTGATGATGCGGCAGGCCTGCGACAACACTTTGGCTGCAGGCGTCGTTGCTGCAGCTTGCGCTGGCAATGTGGGCTCGGTGCAGTTCATGATTCCCGTGCCGCAAAACATCTACACTCCTGGCGACTGCCCGCCGCCCCATCTGCATCCCGACCAAATGGTGAATGCAGGCGGCACGAGTTGCGTGGTTTGCGTTGGCTCCGTTCTTTCCGACAACGGCTTCAACGAAATCTCGTCAGTAGGGCCGTCGCAATGGACAGACGTGGCCGAATACAACGACTATCCCTACACCGCTGGCAGCACGACGGAAATCGGGTTGATTCGCCCCGACATCTGCGCGCCTGGCAACGAACTCACCACCCTCGACCATGGGAACAACAGCGGCTATACGCTTTTCAGCGGCACCTCGGCTGCCTCGCCCTGCGTGGCTGGCACCATCGCCCTGATGCTCTCCAAAAACCCTAACCTGACCCCTGCGCAAATCGACGAAATATTGGAAAACACCGCCTTGAAGCCGACTGAACACAAGAGCAACAACTTCGGCTCAGGCGTCGTGGATGCCTTGACCGCCGTCAATGCCGTGGATTACGACAACGTGGAAGAGGCTGAATTGCAACCGGTTCAGGTGTATCCCAATCCGACCACGGGCGGTTTCACCGTGAGTTGCGAAGGGATGAGCCAAATCGACATTTACGCCATCGACGGACGTTTGGTGCGTAGCATCCGTGCCGACCGCGACAGCTATCAAATCGATGGCCTTGAAAGCGGTGTTTACATGTTGCAAGTCACAAACGGAAGCTCCAGTTTTGTCCAAAAGATCATAAAAATCTGAGAACCATGAAAAAGACCTTTTTAATTATCACTTTGGCATTCGCAAGCCTTTTTGCTCAAGCCCAAACCATCGACCCAAGGCTGAGCGAGGAAATGAACCGCAGCGCGGAAGACGAGAAAATCGAGGTTTTCGTCTTGATGAAAGCGCAATACGACCGCACACAACTGTGTCGTCAAGCCGATTTCTTTGCCACCAAAGCAGAACGCAAGGCTTTTGTAATCAACGAATTGAAAGCCTTCACCGAGGCATCGCAATACGACCTGAAGCAAACGCTTTCAGAAATGGAGCGTCGCGGCCTGACCACGTCGGCCCAGTCGATTTGGACGGCCAAAGCGATTTATTTCACGGCCACCAAAGCCGCCATTCAAGACCTTGCGCAAAGGCCTGACATCAAAACGATTGCCTTCAGCCACAAGCAAAACCTGATTCCCGAAACCGAACGGGGCAAGGTGGCAGAAGCTACCCGCGAAACCACACAAAATGTGCTGATGGTCAATGCCGACAAAGTGTGGGAATTGGGCTATCGAGGCGAAGGCGTTTTGGTTTCCGTCGTCGATTCGGGCGTCAACTACAACCATTTGGACGTGGCCGACCACCTCTGGGACGGCGGCGAGGAGTTCCTGCTTCACGGCATCGACATCGTGAACGGCGATCTCGACCCCATGGACGACCTCGACCACGGCACACACTGCGCCGGCACCGTATTGGGCGACGGTACGGCAGGCTCGCTGACGGGTGTGGCCCCCGAAGCCACGCTGATGTGCGTCAAAAGCATTGACTCAACGGGCTTTGGCGGTGCGGTCAACATTTCGAGAGGCATGGAATGGTCGGTGGAGCACGGCTGCGACCTCATCAGCATGTCGTTGGGTATGAGTCTTGCCGAAATGCCCGACAAAGAGCTGCTGCGTCGCACATGTGAGTCCGTTCTTGATGCGGGCATCGTTGCGGCTGTCTGTGCCGGCAACGAGGGCCATCTTCAGAACTGGGGTTATGGACCCGTGCCCGACAACGTACGCGTGCCAGCCAGCTGCCCTCCGCCTTATCTCGACCCCGACCAACTGGAGACCCCTGGCGGCCTGACCTGCGTGATTGCCGTGGGTGCCGTCGACTATAACGACGTTGCGGCCTATTTCACCTGCGAGGGTCCCGTCACATGGCAAGACTCCGAGTTCGACGACTATCCTTACAACCCCGGCATCGGCCTCATCCGTCCCGACGTGAGCGGTCCTGGCGTGGCCATCAAGTCGCTCAACTATCTCACCAATGACGGTTACACCAACATGGACGGCACCTCGATGGCGACGCCCTGCGTGGCAGGCATTGCCGCGCTGATGCTGAGCAAAAACCCCGAGCTGTCGCCTGCCGACATTTGCCGCATTCTTGAAGAGACTTCCGTCAAGCTCACACCTACGAAAAGCAACCTCACAGGTTGTGGCCGTGTGGACGCCTTAGCTGCCGTCAATGCTGTGGAGGCCTATGATGGGCTGGATGAAGGCAACGTCAAAGCCAACATTTACCCGAATCCTACAAAGGATGTGGTGAATATTGAATGTGAAGGCATGACGAAGGTCAAAGTCTTTTCGATGGATGGCAAGTTGGTTAAAGTCTTTGGTGTGAATGGGTCACAATGCAAAATCGACGATTTGGAGAGCGGAATATACCTCATTATGATCGAAACAGATAGAGGCTCCTCGCTGAAGAAAATTGTGAAGTTATAACTCAAAGTTCCTGCTTACTATCACGGTGCGTCTCAGTGTGAGGCGCACCGTGTTTTTTGCTGTTTTCAAACATTTTCCTACCTTTGCGGCAAATAACAAAAACGATCAACTATGTTCAAAGGTCATCCAAAAGGGCTTTACGCCCTCGCATTGGCTAACACGGGCGAACGCTTCGGCTACTACACCATGCTGGCCATTTTCGTGCTCTTCCTGCAAGCCAAGTTCGGCTACAACGAAGCGCAGGCAGGAAACATCTATGGCATCTTCCTCGGATGCGTCTATTTCATGCCGCTCATCGGCGGTATGCTGGCCGACCGCTTCGGCTACGGTAAGATGGTGAAGTCGGGCATCGTGGTCATGTTCCTCGGCTATCTGTTGCTGGCGGTGCCTATGGCTACTGCAACAGCCAAAGTCACTATGTTCTCCGCTTTGGGACTCATCGCCATCGGTACGGGTCTCTTCAAGGGCAACCTCCAGGTGATGGTGGGTAATCTTTATGACGAGGCCAAATACAGCGCTTTCCGCGACAATGGTTTCAGTCTGTTCTATATGGCCATCAACATCGGCTCGATGTTCGCGCCCATCACTGCCACCAAGGTCACGGATTTGTTTTTGGGTAAGGCCGGATTCAGCTATGTGCCTCAGATTCCCTCGTTGGCACACCAATATCTCGACAAAACCATCACACCGGATGCGCTTTCCACCTTCGAAGCCTTGGCCGTGCAACAAGGTGGTGACATCAGCAACCTGACAGCTTTTGCCAACAACTACATTGACGCCTTGTCAGGTGCTTATAACTATGGATTCGGTGTGGCTTGCCTCTCGCTGATTCTCTCCATGGGCATCTATCTGTGCTGCCGCAACTGGTTCAAGCACGCTGATGTGAACACCAAGCAGGCCAAAACGATGGGAAGCACTACCGTCAACGTGGTGGAACTCTCCAAAGAGCAGACCCGCGAGCGCATCACCGCCTTGGTGATGGTCTTCGCTGTGGTCATCTTCTTCTGGATGTCGTTCCAGCAGGCCGGCCTCTGCCTCACCTACTTCGCTCGCGACTACACGCAAAGCACCGTAAGCGGCTTCACCCGTTTCGGCTTCAATATCTGGTCGCTGACGATGGTGGCCATCTCGATTTATACGATATTCGGAGCTGCCCAAGCCACAAAACCATTGAACCGAGGCATCCTTTGCGGAATAACGGTCTTCCTGTGGATTATGGCATGGACGTTCTATCGCGTCATGCCCGACTCCATCAACATCCTGCCGCAGCAGTTCCAGCAGTTCAACCCCTTCTTCGTTGTGGCACTTACACCCGTCTCGATGGCTGTCTTCGGCGCGTTGGCCAAGAAAGGCAAAGAGCCTTCCTCACCGCGAAAGATTGGCATGGGTATGATTGTAGCTGCCTTGGGCTTCCTCATTCTGGTGATTTGTTCCTTCCCGTTGGCCAGTCCTGCCGAGTTGAAGGTGCAAGGCGGCGTGAGCGACACGTTAGTTTCGCCCAACTGGTTGATCAGCACCTATTTCGTGCTGACGTTCGCGGAATTGCTGCTGAGTCCCATCGGCATCTCGTTCGTCACGAAGGTGGCTCCGCCTAAGTATAAAGGCATGATGATGGGTATGTGGTTCTGCGTTACCGCCATCGGCAACTACCTCACCAGCGTCATTGCCCGCATCTGGGGTACAGGTATGCCGCTCTGGATGGTTTGGGGCGTCCTGGTCGTGCTCTGCCTCCTCTCCGCCGTATTCATCTTTTCGATTATGAAGCGGTTGGAAAAGGCTACGCAGGGCTGCTGAAGAATCATTTTTTAACTGCAACAACTGCAACAGAATTACGTTTCAGCCTTTTGCAGTTGTTGCAGTTTTTTTTCGGAGGGTGCAGACGAGGCTGGACACCCCTCAAATCTCGTCTTCTCTGACTTTATCTCATAACAACGCTGACCCCGACTCCGCCAGCCTCCAAGGTAACTCTGATGTAACTCTGACTTAACACTAACTTGAGACTAACCCCATAATTCACATCTTAATCAACCGCCAAACCATTAAAGCGGCTCCCATTTCCCTATTTGAGAGATATGCCTTTTCTCTCACAGCAACATGCCTTATCGCTTATAGCGATACGCCTTGTCGCTCTTGGCATTTGATCAAAATGACCAACGGAAACACTTGAAGTTTACAATTCTGATTTCGTTCCCTCCCATAAAGGAGAAAAAAAATGCCGAAAGTGTGTTTAATAGTTATATTAAAACGCTTAGCTTGCGGGAATAAAACATAATCCTTGTTGATCCAAATACCTTTTCTAGAAAAGGATTTGAACGGATGAACTAAAACCGAAAAGTCGGCAGCAATGTCGGCTTTTTTTGTGTACAAAAATGCTCGAACCTTGCTGGTATAAAAATTTATACCTATTTTTGCAGAAAATTTCTGTTATGCCTACTCTGTTGATAACCTTTGGAATGCGATTCTTCTTTTACTTGGACGAGCATCAGCCCATCCATGTACATGTGGATTACAACGGAAAAAAGGCCAAAATCGCTTTGGAGCCATCGGTTAGTTTGGTATACAACCGCGGACTAAAAGAACAAGAAATCAAAAAAGCCATCGACACTTTCGCTATCTATCGCGAGAATTTCATTGAGGAATGGCATAAACGTTTTGACTAAACAATCAAGGAATATGGAAAAGATAAAGAACATCTGGTTTGATGGAAACAGAATCTACATGAAGACAACGGAAGGCTGCGTCATGAACCGCCCGTTAGAGGCTTATCCCGAATTGCAGGAAGCCTCAATGGAGCAACGCAACGACTTCACCATCGATGAAGAAGGTACTTCCATCCGCTGGGAATACTTGGATGCCGACATGCACATCTCAAGCTTTTACGAAACCAGCGAACCGAACGCCCAAAACAAAGTGGCCGATATGTTCAAGCGCTTCCCGTGGCTCAACGTGTCGGAAGTGGCGCGCTTCATCGGGATCAATAAGAGCCTGCTGGCCCGCTACATCTACGGCATCTCAAAGCCGAGCGAGCAACGCTTGCAACAGATTCGCTACACCCTGCACAAATTGGGAACAGAACTGCAAAGCGCTTGAATTATCAACAAAAAAACAACTGACAATGTCAAGAAACGAACAAGAATTAAAAGGCGTTACGCTGTTGGGCAACCAAAACACACGATACAGCTACGACTATACGCCCGAGGTACTGGAAACATTTGAGAACAAACATCCTGAGAACGAATACCTTGTGACTTTGGATTGTCCAGAGTTTACCTCGTTGTGCCCCAAGACAGGTCAGCCTGACTTCGGGCACATCATCATTAACTATATCCCACGCACGCTGATGGTGGAGAGCAAGAGCCTCAAGCTCTATCTCTTCAGCTTCCGTAATCATGGCGACTTCCACGAAGACTGTGTGAACATCATCATGAAAGATCTGGTCAAATTGATGGATCCTAAGTATTTGGAAGTCATAGGCCTATTCAATCCACGTGGTGGTATCTCCATCAAACCTTTCGCCAACTACGGTGACGCTGAGCATCAGGATATAGTGAGACAACGCCTTTTGGCCAGTTTCCATAACTCATAATGAAATGAAAACCACGAATTACACTAATGAAACGAACACGAATTATTTGACAATTCGTCATATTCGTATAATTCGTAGTTAAATAGCTGATATACAAAATCTATGAAAGACGCAGTGATTATCATATCGGGAGGCATGGACTCCACCACGATGCTGTATGAATACAAGGATGAAATCGCCTTGGCCATCACCTTCGACTATGGCTCGACACAAAACGGTCGTGAGCGCATCTGCGCCGTCACCCATTGCCAGCGCTTGGGCATCAGGCACATCGTGGTACCCTTGGAGTTCATGCACCGCTATTTCAAGAGTGCCCTGCTGATGACTGCTGACGACATTCCTGAAGGCAACTACAACGACGAGAACATGAAATCGACGGTAGTACCATTCCGCAACGGCATCATGCTGGCCATCGCTGCCGGCATTGCTGAGAGCAACGGCCTGAAGCGGGTGATGATAGCCAACCATGCAGGCGACCATTCCATTTATCCCGACTGTCGCCCAAGCTTCGTCAACGCGATGTCGGAGGCGATGTCGGCAGGAACGTATGAAAACATTACCGTCTATGCACCCTACACCCACTTGAGCAAAAAGGAAATCGCCGAGCACGGAAAGGCTCTTGGCTTGGATTATAGCGAGACCTATTCCTGCTACAAAGGCGGCGAGAAGCATTGCGGCAAATGCGGCACCTGCCGCGAACGCATCGAAGCCCTCCGTGCTGCCGACATTAAGGATACAACCGAATACCAATCATAACACACAATATACAGCAGCCACGATGTGACCGTCCCTACAACTGAAAACTGCCAACTAAAAACTACCAACTAAATATGTATTACGTTAGAAAAACCTTGGAAATATCCTCCTGTCACCAGCTCTACCTTGATTATGAGAGCAAGTGTGAGAACCTTCATGGACATAACTGGAAAGTTAATGTGTATTGCCGCGCTGCGGAATTGGACAACAATGGTATGGTGTGCGACTTCACCGAAATC
Source organism: Bacteroidales bacterium (assembly GCA_024689285.1). The sequence continues at coordinate 10,779 of JAILDR010000042.1, forward strand.
AAGCGGTTGATTCATGGAAAGATTGACCATACCAACCTCAATGAGGTGCTGGATTTCAACCCGACTGCCGAGAATTTGGCCAAGTGGATTGTCGACACCGTCCCGAACTGCTACCGCGCCGATGTGTGGGAATCGCGCGACAACAAGGCTTCCTACATCAAGGACGACGCACTACAGAATTTCGATTGATTATTATAAACCACGAATTGAACGAATTACACGAAAATGATTCGTCAAATTCGTGTAATTCGTAGTTCCTTATGTATCGGATAAACGAAATATTCTACTCCCTGCAAGGCGAGGGCTTCCATAGCGGAACGCCCGCCGTGTTCGTGCGCTTCAGCGGCTGCAACCTCCGCTGCGCCTTTTGCGACACACAGCACCAGCAAGGCACGATGATGCCTCTGCAGGCGATTGTGGACGAGGTCAACCACTACCCTGTCGCCCCGTTGGTGGTGTTGACGGGCGGCGAGCCTTCCCTTTTCATCGATGAAGCGTTTGTTGAGGAGCTGAAGCAAAAGACCCGCAAGCGCATCTCCATTGAGACCAACGGCACACATTCCCTACCTTCCAACCTGGACTGGGTGACTCTGTCGCCCAAGACAGCCTTCGAGGGCGGCGACACAGAGCCCTGCCTGCTACAACGATGCGACGAACTGAAAGTAGTCTATCTTGGTCAAGATCTGAGTCAATATGATGACATAGAAACCCGCCATCGTTTCCTGCAGCCCTGCTATTGCGAGGATGCCGTACTGCGGCAATCCAACATGAAAGCCTGCGTCGAGGCGGTGCTGGCGCACCCCGGCTGGCGGCTTTCGCTACAGGTACACCGAGTGATAGGTATTCCATAGTATTTTTGGGTAGGCCCAAAGTAGGAGTTAAGTAGGAGTTGGAAATCTCGGATTTTCGTCCCTAACGCGGTCATTATGGTCAAGGTCAAAGTGGTCAAACTTGTTTGATGGCCTAACAACAAAAAACTCATTGGTGCTTTTCGTGTGGCTTCGGCCTGAGCTGGAGCTACACGTTATTTTCACCTCAAATAGACCAACACGGTCTCTTTCCCTATCGTTCTATCCCCAATCTTCACTTTCACGTCAGCATCAAAAGGGAGAAACACATCAACACGCGAGCCGAAACGGATCATACCTAATTCCTCGCCAGCAAGGGCTTCATCACCTGGCTGAAGATCACAAACGATGCGCCGTGCTACAAACCCAGCAATTTGACGCACTAATATCTCACGGTTTTTTTTGTCTTTAATAACAATCGTATTATGCTCATTATCAGTAGACGATTTAGGCTTAAACGCCAAAAGGAACTTCCCAGGATGATATTTGTAATACGTCACTTCGCCATCAAAAGGGAAAAAATTGACATGCACATCGTAAATTGACATAAAAATGGAAATCTGACGACGTATTTCATGGAAATACTCATCCTCAAGCACAAGCTCATTGGCTGCAACAACGCCATCAGCAGGCGAAAGCACAGCATCATCTTCCTTTAAAGTTTTTCGCCAAATGGGAACACGAAAAAAGCGAATCGTCAAGACAAGCACAACACTCAGAAATACATAGAGAATAAAATGCCAAAGCGTTTGTGTAGGATAAAACTTATTGACAAAAAACAAAATTGCTAAAACGACAGCAAGAGTGATTAAAATTGCTTTAGTTCCTTCCTCATGTATACGTTTATGTATCTTCATAGCAGCAGCAAATAAACAAAAATAAACGATATGCTGAACAAAACTGAATCAAAACGGTCTAAAACTCCACCATGACCAGGAATGAGTTTACCTGAATCCTTAACACCAGCTTGCCGTTTCAACATGGATTCACATAAATCACCTAAAGTACCAAAAACAACAGCGATAGTAGCCATTCCAATTCCTTTAGCCAACGGAAGCCAATCAACACAATGGACAAAAACCACAATAGCAATAACTGTAAAGACAAAGCCACCGATACTACCTTCAATAGTTTTTCCAGGAGAGATGCGAGAAAAAAGCTTATGTTTCCCCAATAGACTACCAGTTAAATAGGCAAAAATGTCATTAGTCCATAATAATAAGAAAACAAGGAGCAACATCTCAGGACAAAAAGTCTCATACATGCGTGCCATCAAAGCACAGGGTAAAGACAAAAAAGCCAAAGATCCATAAACAAAAGAGGCAATTGTTTTATAATCGTACGACTTGGAAAACAATGCCAAAAGGAAAGGAGCCAAGACAAAAAGAAAACGGACTGGAGGTAAGAATAAAAAGGTAAGGAAAAAGCCAACAACGAATAGTTCACCCAAGACAAGAAATAACCTATCGTCAACATGTAGAAGCCGACTCATTTCATAAGTGCCTAAGATAACGATAAGTAGTGCCAATGCTGTCAAGCTCCAAAAGGAAAACAAAACGCAGACGATGATGACGGCTACTAATGCTACCCCTGATAAAGTTCGTGTCAACAACTCACGCATGATTCAATAATTTTGGCTGCAAAGATAGAGAAAAAACAGGAATGGGTCAGGGCCGTGCGGGGACAAAAACAGCGAAGCCTGCTCAGTAATCCGGAGCAGGCTTCCCGTTGTGGGTGGGCGGCGCGCTACTTTCCCACGGTCTCCCGCAGTATCATCGCCGCGGCGGGGCTTAACTTCTCTGTTCGGGATGGGAAGAGGTGCGCCC
>JAILDR010000068.1 GCA_024689285.1 Bacteroidales bacterium
CTGCACGTCAACGTGAAGCCCAAGTACACCGACATCGTGTTTCTCAACAGCAGAGGCACGGGCCTCACCCGACAGATGGTCTTCCTCATCGTGAAAGACCTGGCCGAGCGCAACGGCATCACCAAGACCATCAGTCCGCACACCTTCCGCCACAGCTTCGCCACCCATCTCTTGGAAGGCGGCGCCAACCTGCTGGCCGTCCAGCAGATGCTCGGTCACGCCAGCGTGAGCACCACCGAAATCTACACCCACATCTCCGACGAACTCTTGCGCGACACCATGGTGCAGTTCCATCCGCGGTTTAAGGGGAGATAGGGAAAGAAAACGAAAAACATCACACATCCCCCATCGGATTATTGGTGCAAATATAACACTTTTCAGTGAAAATCCGCCTTTTATAGACTTCTTTTTTTGGACATTATTCAAAGTTATTCTTCATAGAGCAAATTGCAAATTGACGATTGACGATTGACGTTTTTCTTTTGAAGAGTTCCAAAGAAAAAGCGCCTCCGGATTTTACTCTGGGGGCGCTTGCTGTTTTGTGGGCTTAGATGAAGAAAGGTCCGTGGCCCATGCAGCTCGTGGTGGTGATGGCCGTCACGAAGGCCGTCAGAGCGGCTACGATGACTTTGACCACGATTTCGATGATGTTTTTCTTTTTGTTGTCCATGATGTTTGATTGTTGAATTGTTGATTGTTGAATTGTTGAATTGTTGCCTGCCGGACGTGGAGCCTTGTCGTCGCTTTGCGCTTCCCCCTCTGAGAGGGGGTGCCCGAAGGGCGGGGGAGTCAATCAGCCGCTTTGCGCCGGACAGCCGCTTTGCGCCGGACAGCCGCTTTGCGTCATTGCGAGGCACGAAGCAATCCATTTTAGTCGTCCGTTCTGCCGCTTTGCGTCATTGCTAACGAAGTGAAGCAATCCAGGGGTGTGGCTTCATGTCAGGATTCAAGTCGAAAGTTTTGCATTTAGCTTCATGCCTGGATTGCTTCGTCGTTCCTCCTCGCAAATCGTCAGATTCGACGATACGAAGTGAGTCAATGACGCGAAGCGAGTCAGAGGTTCAGCGATTTCAGCGGATTAACTTCGTTGAATGCTACGCATTTCTGCGTGAGACAAATTCCACGTGAGTCCTTACTCGGTGGTGCCGCCGTTGTCGCCGCTGCTCTTGGTGAAGGTCTTGGAGGCGACTGAGCTGCTCACGCCGTCCTTGATGGCGATGGCCTTCACAGTGGTGGTGGCGCTGAGGGTGAAGGGCTCGGTGTAGAGCGTGCTTTCAGCGGTGGGCGTGCTGCCGTCGGTGGTGTAGTAGGCGCGTGCGCCTTCAGGCTCGGTGAGGGTCACCTGGGTGGTGTCGGCGAAGGGCGTGGTGCCGCTGATGGTGGGTGCCGTCACGGTTTGCGTTTCGTTGCCGGTGTTGCCGGAGCCACTGTTGCCTGAACCACTGTTGCCGGAGTTGCCTGAGCCGCTGTTGTTGCCTGAGTTGCCGCTCTCATTTGTGCCGAAGGCACCGAGATAGGTGGTTTCGGAAGCCAGGCCTTCGTTGAAGGCGGCGGAGCCGATGACGAAGCCGTAGGCATAGACGCGCTTGTTGCCCCACTTGGCGGGGAGGTTGAGGCTGAGGGCCGTGGTGGTGCTACGTGTGCCGACTGACTCGCAGCGTGCGTCGTGCAGCTCGGGACAGTAGGCGCAGAGATACACACGGTCGCTGGCCGACACGCGGCGACCATAGAGGTTGTCGTCAGTGATGCTGACGCTGAGGGCGTTGCCGCTGACGCTGGCCTGACTGAAGTCGACACCACGCAGCTTGCCCGACGAGAGCTTCAGCTGCTCGTAGTCGACCACCAGGTTGGCCGCCTCGTCGCCAATCACGGTGTCGATGTTCTCCCTCACGAACAGGCCGTTCTGGGTGGTGCGCAGGTTGTCGGCCTCGCGGCGGAAGCCTTCGTAGATGGCCTCATACAGCTCGCCGCCGGTGCGGGTGATGAGGGCGAAGCGCGTGCGCTGAAGCACCTGTCCCTTGGTGTTAGGGTTGGAGGTTTGGGTGAGGGCGCGTTGCACGTTCTTGCCCTTCCAGTTGAAGCCGACCACGTTGCCGAGCTTCCCGATGAATCCTGAGGTAATACCCCAATTACTTTTTGCCATAATCTTTACATTGTTAAAGGGTTAATACTATTGTTTTTTTGTTCGTGACAGGCCGACGAGCTCTTTCCGACCTTTCACGCTGCAAAGATACGACATCTTTTCTGCGCCCGGTGTTTTATAGGGTTGCATGTGGTTGCATGCAACCAAGTCCCTGAAATCAGGGACGAGCAGAGAGGATGCAGAGAGAAATCAGGGAGCAGGCAGGGGCTGGGGGACATTTCTCGCCCCCTCCGCAAAAAATGTGAAATGTGAAATGTGAAATTCAAAAAATTTTTCTTGGAGGGGGATTTTTTACAAATTAATTAAAGAATAAGTACATCATATTATTTATTAATAAGGTATACCCTATACCCGGCCGCGAAAAAACAATGCATTTGACGTTTCACGTTTCACGTTTTTGAGGGCAACTTGAAGTTGCATTGCGATTTCAAGTTCAGAAAAAATGAATATTTGCAAAATTCACTTTAACCCTTTGGAGCCATGAAGAGGGTTCTTTCGCCAAGGATATATCGTGTACGTTCGTCAGTAGCCTCGTCGGGGGTCAGCCTTAGCCACTCAACGAGTTCATGGGTTTCGGGAGACACATTGATTTCCACCATTTTTTGTGACAGAAATTCGTCTTCCTCCTTACGTTTGGCCTCTTCCGCCTCGCGGACTTAACAATTTTCACCCAAAAAACATCTCCTATTCGAATAATGACTATATTTGCACCCGATAATACAAGTAAAACCAAACCTTATTGAATGACAGAATAAAGTAAAGGCAATTTCAACATATTGACATAAAAGCGTTTTCGCTTTTCTTTGATGATCTGAAACCTAGGAAATTTCGATGCAATGTTCAAGAAAGCAAAATCGCTTGCGGTTATACCGTGAGCTTTCTTGTTAACATTGCGGGTTTTCCTAGGACCTCGGATCTCAACAAAGAAGTTCGCGGTTCTTTTTTATGTCCTTTCAAAACGCAGAAACACAAAGCAAACAATAACTTATCAAATTAACTAATCAAAACATCAAACCATGAAAAAGCTTTATTTAATCACCTTTTTGCTGATGGCCTTTGCGATGGCGGCCTCGGCGCAAGACAAGAAAATGAAAATCGCGGTGATGGACTTCAAGGCAGGTGTGGGCGTTAATGCTGACGAGGTGGAAGGCCTCAGCGACATGCTTATCAACACGCTTTTCGAGACAAAGAAGTTTAGCATCGTTGAACGCTCGCAATTGTATGAAGTACTTAAAGAACAAAATCTTCAGGGAGAACTCACGGTGCAACAGTGTGTTAAAGTGGGCCGTATCTTGGGTGTGGAATCCGTTTTGATAGGCACTGTGAATTTCCTTGCTGAGCAGAAGACCCTTGGTGGCTCAACGATAGGTGAATACAATGTTGATATTCGCGCTGTTGATGTCGAATCAGGCGAAGTGGTGACCACAGCAGGAGGCACAAAAACTTCCGGTTCAACCTATCGCGCGATGATGGAAAAGATTGCACGACAGTTGGCTGAAAACCTGACGGGAGATGCTATCGAAATCCAACCGGTGGGAGGCTTGATTACCAAAGGAAGAGATTTTTACTACCTTGATGGAAAACGACTCACGAGCGAACAGTACATGGAACTGATTCAGAATTGCCCCGAGGCTTGGGCGAGTTATGAGAGAGGGCGCAGACAAATCAAAACGGGAACGATTCTTTTGATATCTATAGCTGGAACTGCTTTAGTCGGTACAGCAATAGGTGCAATTATAGGGGGGGCCGATGGAGGAGTAGGTGGATTAATGATAGGTGGGATATTTGTTGGTGTCCCTCTAGCTTTAACAGCCGTCCCGTTTTACATTGCAGGCAGCAGCAAAAAGAAAAACGCCTACAAGGTTTATAACGAGTATTGTTCCAAGCCTACAGCCTCGCTCAGCTTCGGCCCCGCCACCACGGGAATGGGTGTGGGAATTTATCTGAACTTCTAAAGACCAAGTGCTTTCGGCAAGTTGATTCCGCTGTCCCACTGTCCACCTGTTTCACCCTTAGGACAGTGGGACATTTCCAACTTTAACCTAACTTTAGCTTTTCGCTAATCCAAAAACCACAGAAAAAAATGCGAGATGGACGACCCTCCATCTCGCATTAAAACTAACTCAAAAAACTCGTGGTTACATATTGCAAAAATCTACTGCAAAGTAACGGCGATTCAGGGAGCCATGAAGAGAGTGGTGGGAAATATCAGTTGGCTGCTGCGCAGCCGCCGAAAGAGGTTATTCCTTCATCCAATTCTCGATATTCAGTTCGGGGATGCGGCTGAAATGGTCTGTGTTTCCCGTTACGAGGATAAGATCCTCTTCCAAAGCTGTGGCAGCGATAAACATGTCCATATCGCCAATGGGTTTGCCAATGCTCTCAAGTTTCAATCGGATTTCGCCATAACGCCGAAAGCACTTGATGGGATATTGCTCGAAAGACTGTATGATATAAGATACTTCATCAATGTGTTGCTGCCTGCCCGATTTGATAGCACCGAAATAAAGTTCGGCCAAGGTGATGTCGGATATTTTGCAATTATGCATGCCCACCTCTCTGAGATGGCGGAGCACCTCTGGCTTTTTCTTCATGTAAGCGATGCAGGTGTCGGTGTCGAGAAGATGTGTGCCGTGTGTCCTCATCCCTACCAAACCTCCACGTCTCTGACCATTTCAGGCCCTTGTCTTAATGAACTGGCGATTTCTTCGGGAGAAGCGTCGCCGCCCCAGTCGCCGCTGAATTTGGCCAACATGGCGTCAAGCAGGGCATCGTCCTGCTCTTTCCAAAAAGCATCCAGGCTTTTCTTGATGCTATTATTTGCCGTTGCTGCCTCTTCTTTCTCACGTTCTACCTGTTCGGTCATCTGCTCAACCAGCCAGAGGCGGTCGGTCAGGCTTAGGCTGTTTAAGAGAGCCAGAATCGCATCCGTAGGGATAGTACTCACCATTGTGTTCATATCTTTCATAGCTTTTTGCGATGCAAAGATAGGCAGAAAATCTGAAACGGCAAGGGGGAGAAAGATTTATATGGGTAAACTATTGCGAAGCTTTATCATTGTGTTTGTTCCCATCATCAAGACCTACTACTATTTTAGGACAGTGGGACATTTCCAACTTTAACCTAACTTTAGCTTTTCGCTAATCCAAAAACCACAAAAAAAGTGCGAGATGGACGACCTCTCCATCTCGCACAAAAACTAACTCAAAAACTCGTGGTTACATATTGCAAAAATCTGCTGCAAAGTAACGGCGATTCAGGAAACTGTTAAATCCCCATTCGTGGCGATTTTGCCTCCCGCAGTATCCCAAAGTTTGGCGATGTGGTGAATCAACAGGATTTTACTATCTTTGCATCATCAAAACGAGAGCTAATCATGGACAACAAAAAGACCGTATTCTCAAGAAAAACCAAGCTTGCAGAGCTGATGACGGCAGACCGCCGGCTGCTGCAGCTGCTGCCCCGCTTCGGCATCGGACTGGGGTTTGGCGACCGCAACGTCGACCAAATATGCCAGGCGAACCGCGTCGGCACCGACCTCTTCCTGATGATCTGCGAAATCTACTCCGACGCGGGGTATCATCCCGGCAGGGAAACACTACGGAGCATCGATATGAACGACCTGCTTTCCTACCTCAAAGCCTCTCACCGGTATTATCTGGACGAACGGTTTCCGCATATCGAGGAACATCTGCAACACATCATCGACGCCTGCGGACAGAAATACGGCCCGATGCTCAGCCATTTCTATGGCGAATACAAGCAAGAGGTGATGCGCCACATCCAATACTACGAGGAAGAAGTGGTGTTCCCTTACATCGAGGCCCTGCTCAAGGGACGGCACACCGACACCTACAAAATCGACGAGTTTGAACACAACCACACCAACATTCAGGACGTGCTCGACGATATGATGAACATCCTCCTGAAATACCTGCCGGGCGACATCCTGCCCAAGGAACGCATCGAGATTTCGCTTGACATCATGGAACTCAGCGACGACCTCAACCGCCATTCCCTCATCGAGGAACGCATCCTCATCCCTTACGTCGAACTGCTTGAAAACACACCGTCATGAGAAACCGCGTCATCATCTGCGAAGCCTCCGAAATCATCACCAACGGCCTGGCCGAAATCATCAACAGTATGGCGCAGTTTGACGTGGTGTTGCGCATCGACAGCCCTGAAAGGCTTTCTGAAAAGATTGTGGCCACTGATGCCAATATGCTGGTTATCAACCCGTCGCTGCTGGGCTACGAAGGTAAGGACTTCCTGCTCAAACTCAGCAAGGAATACCCGCATGTCAGCCTCGTAGCGCTGGTGACTTCCTGCCTCGAGCATTCCTCGCTGGCTCCTTACGGCGGCATTATCGACATCTACGACTCGAAGCAGAAAATCGTCGGCAAACTGAACGAATGGGTGAACGACAACAACCCGAAAAAGAATGACGACGTTGAACTCTCGAAACGCGAGACGGATGTGCTGGTGGCCGTCGCCAAAGGCATGATGAACAAGGAGATTGCCGACCAGATGAACATCTCCATCCACACCGTCATCTCCCATCGGAAGAACATTACGCGCAAAACCGGCATCAAGTCGGTTTCGGGCCTCACCGTCTATGCGCTGCTGAACAATCTCATCAAAGAGGATGAATTGATTTGAAAACCGATAATAAATCACGGCTTTTCGCGTTTTCATTACGTGGAATTTAGTATTTTTGTCAAAAATTTCAAAATATGGAATCTCGACTGAAAATTGGCTTGACATCATTGATGTTTCTTTTGCTATCTGTTTCGTTGTCAGCACAGAAACATGTTGATGACTATGCCCCCGAAGCCTTGTTCGACGAAGGGGTGCTGCTGTTTCAAAACCAGGAATTCGGTTCCGCTTTGTCGACTTTTGCGCAATATCGCGCTCTGAACAACGACCCCAAGTCGCAACGTTGCGTCGATGCGCAATATTACGAGGCGGTCAGCGCGCTCTATCTCGGTCATGCTGACGGTGCGGCCAAAGTGATTCAGTTTGTGAACGACAATCCCGGCAGCACTTGGGCGAAACACGCCAATTTCCTGTATGCCAACAACCTGTTCCAGAACAAGAAATACAAGGAGGCGTTGGCCATCTATGAGAAAACAGAGACTTCCTCGCTGACCACCGACGAGGCGCAACAGATGCAGTTCAATATGGCATACGCCTATTTCCAGTCGGGCGGGCTCGACAAAGCTGTGCCGCTCTTCCACGGACTGATGATGAACGAAGGAAAATACAAAGAATCCGCAAGATACTATTATGCCCATATTCAGTATATTAAAGGAAGGTATGATGAGGCGTTGGACAACTTCCGCCGTTTGCGCAGTCACCCTGAATATGCCAAAGTGGTGCCGTCATACATCATGCAGATTGAATATCTCAAAGGTGATTACCAGTCGGTGATTGATGAAGGCCCCGCCTACATCATCAAGGCCGACAAGAAACGCAAGTCGGAAATGGCGCAAATAGTGGCTGACGCCTACTTCCAGCAGAAAAACTACGACAAGACGCTGGAGTATTACCAGATTTACACCAAGAACCTCATGCGCGGCATCACGCGCGAGGCCTATTACGAAATGGGTGTAAGCAAGATGATGAAGGGCGACTACAAAGGTGCCATCGGCGATTTGCAGAAGGTGGCGGGCAATACCGATATCCTGGCGCAATATGCTTCCTATTATCTGGCCTCGAGTTATGCCAAAACGGATGAACTGAAATATGCACGCAGTGCTTTCTATACGGCTTATTCCGCCGGCTTCGACAAGGAAATCAGCGAGGAGGCTTTGTTTGACTACGCCCGGCTGAGCCTCATCCCCGGCACCGACCCTTTCAACGAGGCCGTCGGTCTGCTTGACAACTTCATTGCCGAGCATCCCGATTCTGACCGTAAGGCCGAGGCTGGGGAAATGGCCATCTATCTGCTGCTCAACGCTAAAGAGAATGACGAAGCTTTGACCCGTCTTGAAGCGATGAAAAAGAAAAGTGCGGAATTGCAGGCCGTTTATAACGACTTGCTTTATTCCACAGGCATTGAGAATTTCCAGCAGGGCAACTACGACAAGGCACAGGTGTATTTCTCGAAGATGATGAACAGCAAACAATCTGCCGCCAACAAAGCGGAAGCCTGTTTCTGGATGGGTGAGTCGGCCTATCAGCTTGGCGATTTCGCCAAGGCGGGCAAATACCTGACCCAGTTCAAGGAGATGGGTGCGGCCTCAAGACTGGCGGAATACGCGCTTGCCGACTATGACTTGGGCTACATCTACTACCAAAAGCCCGACTACGATGCGGCTGTGGAGCGGTTCAGAAACTTCATCCGTTTGGCCGACGACAGCCAGAACGACCTCAAGACCGACGCCTACATCCGTCTTGGCGACTGCTTCTTCATGGAACGCAGCTACGACCAGGCCATCAATTATTATGACCTCGCCACCCGTTTGGGCAAGCGCAACGCCGATTATGCGCTTTATCAGCAAGGGCTCTGCTATGGCGCAAAAGGCAATGTGAACCAGAAGATAGCGACACTCAACGATATGCTGCAGACCTATCCGAGTACTCCCTATTACGACCAGGCCTTGTTTGAAATCGGCAACACTTATCTCGTGCACGGTGACAAACGCTCGGCTTTGGCCAGCTTCAACCGCCTCATCAAGGAACGCCCGCGCTCAAGCTATACGCGTCAGGCCATGATGAAGGTGGGAATGGTGTATTACAACAACAACCAGTACGACCAGGCTTTGGAGACCTTGAAGAGCTTGGTGGCAAGCTACCCCAACACCGATGAATCGCGCGAGGCGATGAGCATCATCCGAAGCATCTATATGGAACAGAACAAGTTGGACGAATACTTCGGCTATGCCAACGCCAATGGCGGTCAGGTGAAGGTGACCCAACAAGACTCGCTGGCCTTTGCCAACGCCGAGGGCTTCTATCTCGACGGCAAATACCAAAAGGCCCAGACGGCATTGGAGTATTATTTCAACAGTTTCCGCAATGGGGCGTATCTCCTGAAGGCTCATTATTACGCATACGTCTGTGCCGAGAAAGTGGGAACGGAGGATGATGTTGTGACACACCTTAATTATATACTGTCGCAGCCCGACAACGACTATACCGATGAGGCCTTGCTGAAGCTGGCGCGAATCGAGTATGAGAAGAACAACTATCAAAAGGCTGGTGAGTGCTACGAGCGCCTGTCGCGCATCACCGAAGATCCCTTAACCCGTCTTGAAGCTTTGGAGGGCAGCATGAAGAGCAGTTTCTTCATGGGCAATTATGACAAGGCCATTGAGATGGGAGAGGACTTGCGGGTCTCGAGGGACTTGACCGCCGAGCAGGTCAACCAAATCAACCACATCGTGGGTAAGTCATACTTCGAGAAGGGCAACTACACCGCCGCCATCGAAAAGCTGGACAAGAGTGCCCGCAACGACAAATCGGTGTATGGCGCCGAGAGTGCGTATTACTCCGCTGTGGCCTCTATCAAGCTGAAGAAATACGACGAGGCCGAAAACAAGGTGTTCGACATTTCGGACAACTTCTCGACATACGACTATTGGGTCGCCAAGTCGTTCATCGCGCTGGCCGATGTCTATGTGGCCAAGGAGAATTACTTCCAGGCCAAGGAGACCCTCCGCAGCGTGATTGACAACTACAAAGGCAGTGACCTGAAACAGGAAGCCCGCGCCAAGCTCGCCGAAGTGGAGCGTAAGGAACCCAAGGTGGGCAGCAGCAACGGCATAGAACCTATAGAACCCGAATAAAGTCCCGAAGGGACGCCCTTGTCACAATCTGAGACGCAGTCTCAGGATATACCACCAATACAATGAAGAAGACAATAGCAATCCTCACCCTCGCCCTGCTGGCCCTTCAAGCCGCAGCCCAACACGACGAACAAGTGACCGTCGAAGGAAAATATCGTCCTAAGGTCAATAAGGTAAACAAGCTGCAGCTCACACCCGAAACACCGCAGCCTTCCTACGCCTATCCCAGCACGGAAGTCAACCCGAAGGACGCGAAGCAGAAGTTCGAACTCACCCTCGAGAAAATAGCCCCGACGGGCTTCGCTTCAAAGAACGACAAACTGGTCAACCCGACCAAAAACTTCCTTTTGGCGGGTATCGGTACCAATCTTTCGCCTGTGTTTCTTTACAAGCACAATTCCTTGCTGGGCAAGGACTTCGGTCTCGGTGTGGGCGTGAAGCACAACTCCTCGTGGATCAATATCAGGAACTATGCGCCGTCAAGCTATATGAACAACGCCTTCGACGTCAACCTGACGACGAGTGTGGTTGACGGCTTCCAAATCGATGCGGGCGTGGTGTACAAGAACGACATGTACCATTACTATGGCGTCAACTTGGATTCGATTCCCTTGACGGATGAGGAGATTGAACAATACTGCCCGAGGCATACCTACAACACGATAGGCATTCACGCCGGTCTGGCTTCCACCTCGACCCGCTTGGGCGAGTTGAGCCATAAGGGAAGCATAGATTACCACTACACATTTGACAATACCTACGCGCGAGAGAACTTTGTGGATGTGGAATACGGCCTCGGTTATGGACAGCACTGGTGGGGCGACAAGAGCTATCCGCAGAAGGTCGGCGTGGATGTGGCTTTCCAATACGAGTGTTTTGATGTCAGCCATTGGGAGGGCGAATTACCCGTTGCTGGACGTAATGATTTGTTTCTGCTTAAAGTCAACCCGTTCTTCGAGATGAGTGGCGAGTTCTACAAGCTCCGTTTGGGCGTAAGGTTTGACGGCGTGAACCGTATCCAGGAGGACGACAAGTTTTTCGCTGTGCGCCCCGATGTCAGCGGCAGCTTGTACGTCCTGAACAAGAAGCTGGAGTTTTATGCAGGCCTGAACGGCGGCAGAAAGCTGACGACCTACAGCGAGATCATAGGCGAGAATCCCTTCGTCGGAAGTGACCTCATGTTGCTGGCCCAGAACGTCAGATTCGGCTTTGAGGGAGGCGTGCGCACCAATATCGCCGAAATTGTTGATGTGCATTTGGGCGTGCGCTATCGCAACGTCGACAACGACCCGCTGTATATGACCTACGACTACAATATTGACTACACGGAGTCGCCTGTGCCGTTCAACAGGTTCACGTTGGTTTACGACGAGACGCGCACGGTGAGTTTGCTGGCCAATGTGCGCCTCAAGATGCGCAACAGCCTGACAGCCGACTTGGGCTTTGCCTACAACAACTGCAGACCTGCCAACGAGGAATGCGCCTGGTATAGGCCCACCACCGAAGGCAAGCTGAAACTGACCTACGACCTGAATGACCAGTTGGCCTTCAACGGCAGCTTCCTCTTCCAAGGAGGACGCTACGCTAAAGTGGTCGGTTTTGGTGAGCACGGCCTGGCCTACACGACACAAAAGCTGAAGAACGTTTTCGACCTCAGCCTCGGTGCCGACTACAAGGTGAACGATCAACTGACGGCATTTGCGCTGTTGGACAATGTGCTTTGCCAAAAGTACCAGTTGTACTACGACTATCCCGTCACGGGCATCCAGCTCTTTGCTGGCGTGAAGCTGAGATTCTGATTTTTTTGGTTTGCTTTTCAAAAGAATTACTATTTTTGCAAAGTAAAACCATCATGCCATGATCGGACAGCGATACATCAGCCCTTACACCGACTTCGGTTTCAAGTACATCTTTGGCAGCGAGCTGAACAAGGAATACTTGATTTCGTTCCTGAACGCCCTTTTCGAAGGCAGACACCATATTACGGATGTCACCTACCAGAATTCGGAACATCTTGACGAAGTGGTGTATTCGCGCCGTGCCATCTTCGATGTGTATTGCACCACCGACAAGGGCGACCACATCATCGTGGAGATGCAGAACGTGGACCAGGACTATTTCGTCGACCGCATGGTGTATTATTCCTCCTTTCCCATTCGCGAACAAGCCAAGCGCGGCGATTGGGACTACAAACTTAATCCTGTTTACACAATTGGCATCCTGAATTTCATCTTCGACAAAAACAGTGAGGATGTGCATCACGAGGCCAAACTGATGAACGTGGCGACCAATGAAGTGCTCTATGACAAATTGTCGTTCATCACCATCGAGTTGCCGAAGTTCAACAAGAAGGAGGACGAGCTGGAGACCTTGTACGACAAGTGGCTGTTCGTGTTGCGCAACCTTTCGCGGTTGATGGAACGTCCTGCCGCCTTGCAGGAAAGGGTGTTCACCTCGCTGTTCCGCCACGCCGAGATTGACAAGATGCAGCCCAACGAGCGCAGGCAATACGAGAAATCGTTGTTTGACTACAATGACATTAATAATAGTAATACGAAACACTTCCGCGAGGGCAAGGAAGAAGGCTTGAGGGAAGGCAAGGAAGAAGGCCTGAGAGAAGGCGAACGGAAGAAAGCCATGGACATTGCCCGCAAGCTGAAAGCCGCTGGCGTGGACGATAGCGTCATTATTGCCACGACAGGGTTGAATGAAAACGAATTGAAATCATTATAAACCAATAAAATAAAGAACAAAAGTTTATAGAAAAGACCAACGAATAGACTGACATAACTAATCTTCAGAGCTTTACGCTCTTGTTCCTCAACCTGACAAAATCGCCAATTTTATATTTTTGCAGCCATAAAACTGATAAGACTATGACTGCAAATGCTCCAACATTGAATATGCAGTTCTCTTACGCTCAAGTTATCTCGCCCGACATCGCAAACCCGAGCCTCATGAACTTCACGTGGGAAGACCCGTTCATCGAAGAAGGCTCGCCCTATTCGGTGGTAGCCTACCGTATCGGGAGATTCAACGAGAACACGGGCGAGTTCGTCGCCATCGACCAGCTCAGTGCCAATGTCCACCTTGGCAAGTACAGCATGGACTTGTTCGACGGAGACTATGGCATCGTAGCAGCCGTATTCAATGATGCGAAGAGAGACAATGAAGAACTGGCCTTCTCCAACCGCTCCGAGAATGAAATCGTCGGTGTCGGCGAACAAAACAACGAGACCTTCGGCATTTATCCTAATCCTGCCAAAGGCCGTTTCACCATTGAAGGCACAGGCACAATGACCGTCACGAACTCCCTTGGGCAGACCATCTTAACCCGCGAAATCGACGTAAAGGAAACCATGGAATTGCCGCAAGGCATGTATTTCGTGAAATTGGGCGAGGCCACGCGGAAGGTTTTGGTGGAATAGTTTTGCCACGCATAATACGCTGAACTATGTGAATTTGCTGTCGCTTTGCGCCAACGCGCTTTGCGTCATTGCGAGGAGGAACGACGAAGCAATCCAGACAACAAGGCTTTTGTGGATTGCTTCGTTCCTCGCAATGACGCGAAGCGACGCCAAGTTTGGGCCTGGCAGGTTCAGCGATTTCTGCGTGAGAAAAAGCCGTGTCCGTCAGCTTCAGCGTATTCTGCGATTTCTGCGTGAGATAAATATTCGTTTCCTTTAGCGAGAAGTTGTTTTGAGATTCTGAAAGTAGCCCAAACGCCTCGAAAAGCCCCTTCATACCGATGGGGCTTTTCTTTTTCCTGCACAGCGGAAAAAAGATGCGTTTCCAAAAATTGCCCGTTTTTAGCCCCGTAGAGCTGTTTTTGCCTCAAAAACAAAAAATCCAAATTATTGCACGTCGTATCGAAAAAATGCGTATCTTTGCAGCTTTATTGTAAAAATCGAAATTGTTAGAGAAAAATGACTGAAGAAGAGAAAAGAGAATTGGCAAGCGAAGAATATGGTGCCAGTAAGATTCAGGTTCTTGAAGGCTTGGAGGCTGTGCGTAAGCGTCCGGCCATGTATATCGGCGATGTGCACTTCCGTGGCTTGCATCATTTGGTATATGAAGTGGTTGACAACTCCATCGACGAGGCTATGGCGGGTTTCTGCGACAAGATTGACGTGCGTATCCTGGAGGGTAATGCCATCAGCGTGTTGGACAATGGTCGTGGTATCCCTACGGGTATGCACCCCAAAGAGCATCGCTCGGCCCTCGAGGTGGTGCTGACGGTGCTGCACGCCGGTGGTAAGTTCGACAAGGGCTCCTATAAAGTGTCTGGCGGTCTGCACGGCGTGGGCGTCAGCTGCGTGAATGCACTCTCCACCCATCTCACCGCCGAGGTCTATCGTGAAGGCCAAATTTTCAAACAAGAATATGAATGCGGCAAGCCGCTGTATGACGTGAAGGTAGTGGGCAAGACCGACGCTAACGGCACCCGCATCACTTTCCAACCCGACCCCACCATCTTCCAGACCATAGAATACGACTATGGCACTCTCGCCAACCGTATGCGCGAGCTGGCTTACCTCAATCATGGCATTACCATCGTACTCACTGATGAGCGTGCTCAGGACGAGAACGGCGAGTACCGTAGCGAGACCTTCTACTCAGAAAACGGCCTCATCGACTTTATCGACTATTTGGATGCTAACCGCACTAAGCTTATCCCTGAGCCTATTTCCATCTCCGGCGAAAGAAACAACGTGCCGGTTGAAATCGCGTTGGAATATAATGATGAATACAAGGAGAACCTGCATTCCTATGTGAATAATATCAACACCATTGAAGGCGGTACCCATCTGCAAGGCTTCCGCTCGGGCTTGACCCGCTCATTCAACGCCTACGCTGAGAAGAGCGGCCTGATGGAAAAGTTGGAAAAGCTGAAGGTGAAGATTTCGCCCGACGATTTCCGCGAGGGGTTGACGGCGGTGATTTCGGTGAAGGTGCCTGAACCGCAGTTTGAGGGTCAAACCAAAACTAAGCTCGGCAACGATGAGGTGATGGGTATCGTCAACAGCATCGTGGGCCAGCAGCTGTCCGACTATCTGGAGGAGCATCCTAAAGAGGCCAAGATGATTTTCGACAAGGTGACGTTGGCAGCCCAGGCGCGCCAAGCGGCCCGCAACGCACGCGAGAAAGTGCAGCGCAAAGGTGCTCTGTCGGGATTCAGCCTGCCCGGCAAGCTGGCCGACTGCTCCGAACGCGACCCTTCAAAGACGGAACTTTATCTCGTTGAGGGTGATTCCGCCGGTGGCTCCGCCAAGCAAGGACGCGACCGTAACTTCCAAGCTATTCTCCCATTGCGCGGTAAGATTCTGAATGTGGAAAAGGCGATGGAACACCGCGTGTTCGACAGCGAAGAAATCAAGAACATCTACACCGCTCTGGGTGTCACCATTGGCACTGAAGAAGACAGCAAGGCTTTGAATCTCGAAAAGCTGCGCTACCATAAGGTCATCATCATGACCGATGCCGATGTGGACGGCAGCCATATCACCACGCTGATTCTGACCTTCTTCTTCCGCTATATGCGCGAGTTGATTGAGAACGGCTATGTGTATTGCGCCACACCGCCTTTGTACCTCATCAAGCGTGGCACCAAGCCGATTTGCTACTGCTGGACAGACGAGGAGCGTGTCTCAAAAATGGTCGAGCTGACCAAGAACGGCACTGTGAGCGGCTACGACGTGCAGCGTTACAAAGGTTTGGGTGAGATGAACCCCGAGCAGCTTTGGGAAACCACTATGGATCCGGCCAACCGCACCCTGCGTCAGGTGACCATTGAAAACGCTATGGAAGCCGACCACATCTTCTCCATGCTGATGGGCGATGAAGTGGGCCCGCGCCGCGAGTTCATCGAGCAGAACGCCACTTATGCAAATATCGATGCGTAATCGCTGCCAATCAATTGGTTAATAAATAAGGAGAGTTCCGGCTCTCCTTTTTTGTTGTTTGGTTTTATGCGAAACTAAAAACTGAAGATTTTGTCGAAAAAGCAAGCGTTTCCCGAAAAGATGTGTATCTTTGCGGTCGTAATCAAGAAAAGAAACGCTATGTTTACAGAATCAGAATTAAGGCCGTATACCATTGAAGAGATTAATGCAAGAATTGACCAAGCCGAAAGGGAATCTGCTTTAGGCTTGGGAATTGATACTGAAGAAATGCTCCGTGAAATGGATGAAGAATTCGACCGTGAAGAAAAACTTGAGATGGCTGCGACACTATGAAAGTGATTTGGTTACCGCAGGCAAGAAAAGAAGTGCGACACATAGGCAATTACATTCGTCGCCAGTTCGGGCAGTTGAGTTATGAAAAATTCAAGCAAGAGATTCGTGAGACATCTCATTTGCTTGGCACAAATCCCAACATAGGCATTGTAGAACCTTTGTTAGCAGAACGGACTATCACATACCATAGCCTTGTGATGAATGAGTTGAACAAAATCATCTATTTCATAAAAGACGACCACGTTGAAGTCGCTGACTTTTGGGATGTAAGACGCGAACCAAGCAAATTGGCTGCGCGAATCAAATAGCCATACATCATTAATAAACAGAATCACCTCCTCTGTCGCGAGTTCATCGAGCAGAACGCCACTTATGCGAATATCGATGCGTAATCGCTGAAATTCAAATGAATAAAGGAAAAGGAGAGCCGTATAGCTCTCCTTTTTTGATGCATAATTCTAAAAAGCCACCCTCGTATTCCTTCAGAGTTTTGCAAAGATAAATATTTTATTTTCATCTTGGTCATTTCAAATAATATCGTTAACTTTGCCAAAATATTTTTTGCGTATGGAAACATTCAAAAAAGGTGAAAAGATTGGCAAATATGTCATTCATTCGTTCATAAAGAAAGGCATTGTGGCTGAGTCGTATACGGTGCTCGGCCCCGACGACATGATGTATTTCATGAAGATTTATGATTTCCACAGCATCCCGCGTGAGCAGCTTTTTGAGGGCAAGGAAGTCTACGAAATTCACCTCTGCAAGGAGCTGAACACGGACGAAAACCAAAATGTCATCCGTTATGTCGACAACGGCGAGGTGAAAAAAAGCAATGTCGTCTACCATTATCTCGTCACGGAGTTCTATCGCGGCATAACACTCTATGACGCCGTGAGGAACGAAGGCCGCTTCGACCTCGAGGACGCCGTGCAGATCACGCTTTGTGTGCTGAGCGGCTTGTCGTTCATCCATTCCCGTGCTTTGATACACAATGACATACGTCCGTCGAATATCATGCTGCAGGAACTGGATGACGGCATGTTGATGCCCACCATCATCGACCTCGGACACATCTCCTACATGGTGAAAGGCCGCCCGACCTTCGCAGACGAGGACCTGATGCCCTATTTCCGTGCTCCTGAGACCTTCCGTTCGGTCTACACAGTGAAGAGCGACATTTTCTCCACAGGTGCCCTCCTTTATTTCCTCATCTTTGGCAACGCACCTTGGGAGGAAATGGATTTACGGACCCTTAACGGCGACAAGAAAAAGGTGGCCGATGCGGTGAAGAAAGCAAGAAAACAAGACCTCGTTTTGGAAACAGATGAGGTGAAATTGCCTGATTATATGAAGGCTATCTTGCTGAAAGCCTTAGCCAAGAAACCTGAAGACCGTTTTGGATCGGCTGTAGAGTTTGCTCAGGACTTGATGGAAAAAGTAATGCCTGAGTTGACGAAAATGGTGGATGAAGACAATGTCAAGGCAGAGCCGCAAACTGATGGTGAAGGCCAGGAAGACAATGCCCCGATTATCACTTTCAAGAAAGGCTCGGGCAGCGGCTTCGATAACGTGACGGGTCGCGATGAACTGAAGGAGCAGCTGCGCAAGGAAGTCCTCTTCGCTATTCAAAATCCTGAAAAAGCTCGGCTGTACAGGCTGCCTACCATCAATGGTGTGTTGCTCTATGGCCCGCCCGGATGCGGAAAGAGCTTGGTGCTGAGCAGCTTTGCGGAGGAACTTGGCTTCAATTATACCATTATCAGAGGCCCCGAAATGGGACATATCTATCAGGATGGTGTACTCGAAAACCTGCAAAGGGTGTTTGATGCCGCTGAGATTAAAGCTCCGTTTGTGTTGTGCTTTGATGAGTTGGAATTCATCGCTCCCAATCCCAACGGAGAAGGACAGGATGGCAGCATCACGCCGCAAATCACTACCTTGTTTGGCATGATGAACAACTGCTCTCAAAAAGGCATTCTTGTGGTGGCCACTACCAATCGCCCCGACCTTATCGACCAGTCTATCATGCGTGTCGGATGCTTCGATCGCGTGTTTTATGTGCCACAGCCTGACTTCGAGGCGCGTAAGGATATCTTCATGGCTCACCTTAAAGACCGCCCTTGCGAAGAACTTGACTTTGATGAGCTGGCCAAGATGGCTGCTGACTTCAATGCAGGCGATATTGCCGAAGCCGTTGACGAGGCCGCTATGACCGCAGCATACAACGATGTCCCGATTTCGCAAAAGATACTCGTTGACGTACTGAAATATAAAAACCCAACCTATTCCACCAAAACGCGCATCGGTTTCAACAAGAAATAAGGCGTATGAATGTCAAGACCTTGGTTTCTAAATGTTTGAGATCGCAAGGCATAGTTGCGAATAAGAGTGGATTGGGCTTGAACTTTTCTTTTCAAGACTGGAATTTCCTGCTTTTTGACGATAAGGAAGACCCGTCGCTTTTTCGCTTGACTTTGCCGGGAATCTATGATGTGACCGATGCCAACTTTGCGCGGGCCATCATGGCGTGCAACAATATCAATTGGAACTATAAGGTGGTGAAGGCGGTGCTTTATGAATACGAAGACGGCAAGGAAAAAGGTGCATCGGTTTGGATGTGCTATGAGCAGCAGATAGACGCTGCTGTCGAAATGGAGGCTCTCGTAAACCGCGCCCTACAAAGCCTGCTCTCTGCCTGCGACGCATTTTCAAGAGAAATGAATGATGAATAATTAGATGGTCACGCTTCGCATCTTTTGCTAACGAAGTGAAGATATCCAGAGTAAATTATTAACTTTATGAAAATCAAACTGCTCCTAATCTCAATGCTTCTAACGACTGCCGTTATGGCCCAATATGCGCCTGCTGGCGATAGAATCAAGACGGAATGGGCTGACGAGGTATCACCCGAAAGCGTCCTGCCGGAATATCCACGTCCGATGATGGTGCGCCCGGATTGGAAAAACCTCAACGGTCTGTGGCAATACGCTATTACGCCAAAAGAGGATAAGGCACCTCTGAAATACGAAGGAGATATCCTCGTGCCTTTCTGTATCGAATCATCGCTGTCGGGTGTGCAGAAAGAGGTTGGTCCCGATAATGCCCTCTGGTATCAAAAGGTCTTCACGGTGCCGGGCAATTGGAAAAGCGGCCGTATCCTGCTGCATTTTGGGGCTGTTGATTGGATGACGGATGTATGGGTGAACGGCATCAAGGTGGGCTCGCATACTGGTGGTTATACGCCTTTTACATTTGATATCACGCAGGCCTTGCAGGGAAAGAATAATACGATGACGGTAAGGGTGTGGGATCCTACCGACAAGAGTTATATCCCGCACGGCAAGCAAGTCGTTAAGCCGCAGGGCATCTTCTATACTTCGGTGACGGGTATTTGGCAGACGGTGTGGCTTGAGAATGTCCCTGAGAATTATATCCAAAATGTGGTTACTACGCCTGATTTCGATAAAGCCACAGTTTGTGTGGAGGTTGATTTCACTCATCCTACTCAGGACGACCTCTATCAGGTTGAAGTGTCGTTTGAGGGACAAATGGTGGCAACAGGCAGAGCCATTAACGGACAGCCGGTGGAGGTGAATATGCCGGAGGAGTTCCTGCGCTGGACGCCCGACCATCCTTATCTCTATGATATGAAGGTGAGTGTCTTGCGCAAAGGGAAAGTCATTGATGCCGTTGACAGCTATTTCGCTATGCGTAGTTTTGGTACGCAGCGCGACGAAAGTGGCATTGTGCGTCTCACTTTGAATGGTCTACCCATCTTTCATTTCGGTCCTCTCGACCAAGGTTGGTGGCCCGATGGGCTTTATACCGCTCCTACCGATGATGCTTTGGCCTATGATGTTCAGAAGACCAAGGATTTGGGCTTCAATATGATTCGCAAGCATGTGAAGGTGGAGCCGGCACGCTGGTACTACCATTGCGATCGTATTGGAATGATTGTGTGGCAAGATATGCCGAGTGGTGGACGCGGCCCAGGTTGGCAGACGACAAAATACTACGATGGTCCCGAAAGCCTGCGCAGCCCTGAATCAGAGGAGTGCTATAAGAAAGAATGGACGGAAATTATTAATAGCCTGAAATCGGTGCCCTGCATTGGCGTTTGGGTGCCGTTCAACGAGTCGTGGGGACAATTCAAGACGCCGGAAATCGTCGGGATGACTAAAAAACTCGACCCGACACGCTTGGTGAATCCTGCTTCGGGTGGCAATTTCTACACTTGTGGCGACATTCTCGATTTGCATCATTATCCTAATCCTAAGATGGTGCTTTACGACCCAATGAGGGCTACTGTCTTGGGTGAATACGGCGGCATTGGGCGCAAAGTGGAAGGCCATACTTGGGTGAAAGACCAAGGCTGGGGCTATGTTGAGTTTGATACAGAAGAGAAAGTGACCGACACTTACGTGGAATATGCTGAGCAACTCTATAAGATGGTGTTTCAAGGTTTTTCAGCGGCTGTCTATACGCAAACCACTGACTGTGAGACTGAACTTAACGGTTTGATGACTTACGACCGTAAGGTAGTCAAGTTGGATGAGAAACGCCTGCTGCAAATCAACCGGAAAATCAGCCACTCGCTGGCAGAATAAACGAAGAAAGGAGTCCCGCAGGGCTCCTTTCGAGTTTCTGGAAAGCAATACGACATTAGTGGGTAATAACCACGCGTTGGTTGCTCACTGTGCCGTCGCTTTGGAGGATGTTGAAGAAGTACACACCGTTGTTCAGGTTGGCGGTGTTGATGTTCACATTGTGGCTGTTGGCCGAAACGGTCTGCACCAGAGCACCCAACATATTGTAAACCTTTACGCTTTCGATGCCGTTGGCAGACTCGATGCGCACTTGGCCGTTGGCGGGATTCGGATAGACTTTGGCTGTTGATGAAAGTTCTGTGACTTTCAGCAGTTCGCCGTCAACCTGGATGAGGAACACAACGGTGCCGGCATCGGAGGTTACAACAACCTTAGACTCGGCAATGCTTTTGCCTTCACCGGGGCTATTAGGCTCGATGTTAATGGTGTACACTGCGTTGTAAGGCAGTGCATAGGGCAGTTCCTCGCAAGAAATATTCAGATATTGAACACCTTCGGGGTTCTCTTCCTCGACGGAAAGGATAGTAATGTCAGCCTGAGAATTGTCGTTGGCATTGATTACAAAGAGTTGTGCAGAGCTTTGTTCAGGATTGAGCATTGCATGGTCGCTGCCGTTGATAATCAGACCCAGATCTTGCATAGTGCTTGACGTTGAAGTGACTACCTTGACCGATGTCATTTCGTTCTCATACAGGGCAACTACACCAACCACGTAGAACATGTCAGGATCACCTTCAAATGAATACTCGGTTTCGGTGATGTTTTCAGCCATCAGTTCGTTGTTCACATAAACATTGTATCCGGTAGGAGTGCCGTTGGCCGGGGCATCCCAAGATGCCTCAAACAAACCTCTTGGGCCGACAACTTCGGCTAATGTCAAGTTTTCGACAGGATAAGGGTGTGCATCGGTGTATTCGTAGGCGAAGTGGCTGTTGTACACATATTTTGATCCGTGATTCTGTACCCAGATGGACACTTCGAGGTCGTTCATTTCCTCAACGTTTGTTCCCGACAAATCTTGGGTGAATTCCAAACGTTGCATCTCGCCAGCTGAGAAAGCAAGCGTTGAACCTTCGCCGTTGGGCATCATTTTCATGAAGACGTGGTGGAATTCAGTTTCGCCGTTGGTGCCCACGTTGCCATGAGTCACTTTTTCATTGACAGAGACATATACGCGGACCTCATCATCAACATAGGGCATTACATCAGCGAGAATATGGATGTTGTTGCCATCCACAGTGAATGAACCTCTTATGTCGAAGTAGCCCGGCTCTGCAGCATGTTGGTTGAAAGTGTTTTGGTTGACAGCAGCGTTGTTGGTGCCCACGCCGTCAAGATAAATGTCCGGAACACCGCTGACACCGTAATAAGTACGGCGTACACCACCTTCGGCAGTATAATACGGATCGCCATTGCCAGGCCAGTTCATCTGATACTTGGTGTAGGTGTAGCGCCCAGCGTTGTTGTTGCAGAACGTGTTCATTTGGTTGTTCACGCTCACGCAAGGTCCGCAGGTGGAGGAGGAGAAATGCTCAATCATGGGTATCCTTTGAACATAGTCCATCGGAATGGAGACGGATTTCACCAACATATTGTTGTCAAGCACATCATCGTCCTGACCATTAACCTTGACGATGGTCAAAGTTACGTCATAGTTTCCTGGGGTGTTTATGGCAGCAGGAGCATCGAAGCTCAAGGTGGTAGTGGCCAAAGGAGCGATGTTCACCTCAAAGGTTTGGCCCAAAGGCATCATGCCCGACACTTCGTAGGAAGCTTCAACGGAAGTGATTGTGGTGGCACCATAGTTCATGACGTTCATCTCGATGGTGTGGTT
Organism: Bacteroidales bacterium; assembly: GCA_024689285.1. The sequence goes on from JAILDR010000068.1 coordinate 22,614, forward strand.
ACCCGTTGGTATAATGGCAGGCAGAGAGGTACCGGTAATGGCGAGGTCAAGGTTTTCAAGGGTGAAAGCCATGATGTCGTCAAAATACCAATTGTCGATGTTGTAGGAATTGCCGCTGTAATAGACGCAGAATTGGAAGTTGGCGCTTCCCACGTCGGGTGTCGTGATTTCTTGGATCACAGTATACACGCCGTCTGTAGAGTAGGCTTGGCTCCAGCCTTCGTTCCAAGTGGTGCCTCCGTCGGAAGTGGTGGCAATGCCCAGCGTGTGGGAACCACTGTAGTTGTCGAGGGAGTGCTTGAATGAAATGATAACGCTGTTGAGACCCGTCAGGTCAACAACAGGAGAAACAAGGCGGGAAATGCCGTTGAATTGTGGACCGTAATACAGCCACATTTCGTTGGGCTCGCCGCCTGCATTGTTGGTGGCTGAAATGTTCCAGTTGCTTTGTCCAAGGCCTACAATAGACCAGCCCGCTGGCATCGAAGCACCGTCGAAAGATTCTTGCAGCAAAACCGCGCGGTTTTGTGCCATCATTGCCGTCGCAAACAGCAAAGTGAATGCAAATAGTAAGGATTTCTTCATGGTATTAAGATTTAATAAGTTAGATAGTTAGTAATATTGCTTTTATAAATTATGGCGCAAAAATAATAACAAATCGGTACTAAATGAAAAAAAAGTCTAAAATAAAACATCCGCATGTTCTCAATCCCTATTTGTCACCATCACTCTCACAACAGCACCTTCAGCGGTCTTGATGAGATATATCCCTTGCGAATAGTTGCTTAAATCAATTTGGTTTGCTCCTTTTTTTACAGGACAGGTTGTCATAATGCGTCCTTGGAGGTCGATTATCTCAATGTTTGAGTCCTTTTCTATCTCAAGGGTGCAATGCCCATTGGAGGGGTTGGGCCATAGGTGAAGGCTTGTGGATTCAGACTCGGCAATACCGACATTGCTTCCGTTGCCCTTAGTGAAGAAATTATGGATTTCATTGAAATAGCTGATATCGTTCTGGTTTTCGTTCAGATACCAGGTGTGGTTGCCGCCTATGACCTTGATGTGTTGCACTTCTGCATCACCTTCGTAGGTGTAGCGCACAAACAGTAGCCCGTCGTTGTGCAGGTCGGGTAGGGTGTCGATAGTGGGTTCATCGGTGCAATGGTTGGCACTTTTCCAATAGTCGAGGATAGCTTCCACACCCAATCCGAGGTTGCCTCCAAAATACTGAGAGTTGCCGTTGTAGCCCACCACCGGGTCGGAAGTGCCGTGAATATGCAGCATCCTAACGGGTGCCACTGCTGTATGCGCAGCCATCGTGTGTGTGATAAGTCCGCTGACGGGCGCGCAGGCCGTAATCCGGTCGCCGTGCTCAATGGCCATCCGGTGGGTCATGAAACCGCCCATCGAGAATCCCGTGAAGAAGACGCTGTCCAAATCAACGGGATACTGTACGGCCAACGAGTCGAGAAGAGCCATTAGGAAGCCTGAGTCATCGATATTGCTGTTTGTCAGTGCCGCGTTCCACATGGTGTAGCCCGATTGTGTAAGGGCCTGCGGCACCACCATCATCCAACCGAACTGGTCGGCTATCTGTTGGAAATGATATTCGTTGTCCAATCGGGTGATGTTGTCGCCCAAACCGTGCAGGAAATACACGATAGGCAGCGTCTCTCTGTTTTGCGCAGGTGTCTTCACTAAATATTCGCGTTGCACCCCTTGCCATTCAAAGTGTTGAATCTGAGCCCAAACCGATGTCGCTGACAACAAAAGTATCAGTGCAAAAAAGAGTCTCTTAAACATAGTAAATCTGTGTTTTTAATTGTTTTCATTTGCAAAAATAGAACTTTTTTCATTATTTTGCAGACAAATCAATGCGATATGAAAAAGATTCTACTTAGCCTCATTGTCATCTTGATCGGAACGAATGCCTTCGGGCAACATACGCTCACCTATCATAGCTACGCGAAAGACGTTGTGGATGGTGACACCACACAAGTCACTGTTGTAGAACAACAAGGATGCTTGATGATTAGTAATCTGAGCGATGAGGTCAAAAAACCTATTCCAGGTTATGTTGAAAGTGTCACCTGTGTTAGTTATGTCGAGGACTCGGTCTATACCTTGCTGCAATATCCCGACACAAGTTATTATAGTGCTTATGCTTTCGCTGACAATGATGTCAGCTTCAGCGAGGAGGGCGAGGAGAAAGTGCTGGGATATCCCTGCAAAAAATACAAGACCAGCATCAATTCAAATACCATCGAGGTGTGGATGACTGAGAAACTGGGCTTTGAGGCTACCCCTATGCCTGGACTTGGCCGATTGCATGGTGTGATGGTACGCTGCATGAGAAACGGCATCTACGTCACAGACTTGAAAACGGTGAAAAACAGCAAGGCCGTGGGAAACCTCATCCCCGAAGACAAAGGGGAGAGGAAGACCTCTCGCGAGCTGAGCCAGCTGCGCAAGGACAAACTTGTGATTCGTATTCCCGTGTTTAAGGAAAGCCAGATTCATTTTTCCGACTATGAACCTGTTGGAGGTGAGATTCCATATGACACCACTATCCATTTCAGTCATGGGACGCTTATCGTAAAGCGGATGATTCTCCCGCAATTACCGGAGCATTACCAACTCTTTGCTGAGCTTCACCAGCGTTCCAACGGTGATGCATACGACCGTACTGCCTCCGTCTTCGTTATCCCAACAGAAAAAACGAAGAGCTTCCGAGATGGTCTGACGCAAGGCGTTGAGGCTCTGCCAGTTTTTGTCGGTCGGGACGGAAAAGAATATCAAGGTGTCAAATCAGAAAAGAACTATCTGCCTCCAGTCGAGTTGATGCGTTTCTTCACCTCTTTCGGTGCAGGCCATTTTAACGACAAGGTGCAGATTGATGGCGTGAAATGGACCGAAGAAAACTATTACAAGCAGGAAGTCAGTGAGTTGCGCGACCGACTGCATGGTGAAGTACTCATAGGGGTTTTTATTGGCAACTACGATAAAGGAGGGCATATCGTCTCTTTGGATCTTCTGGCTTATCCGGGCGATTATGAATGGGATGAGACCCCGTGTCACCAGCATTCCGTTCCGTTGTTCAACACCTGCAATGTGATGGAGATGTCAGGTCAGAACTACGGTCGGCTGTTTGCCACCGATAGCCTTGAGGTCGAGTTTGAGATTCCCGAAGGTGCTGAAAACGTGCGTCTCCGTTATATCAGCACGGGTCACGGTGGCTGGGGTGGTGGCGATGAATTCAACCCTAAGGAGAACGCTATCTATATTGATGGTGTGAAGACTTTCACGCATACCCCTTGGCGGTGCGACTGTGCCACTTTCCGCGACCAAAATCCCGTTTCGGGTAACTTTTGGAACGGTGTCTCCTCGTCTGACTACTCCCGATCGGGCTGGTGCCCTGGTACTGCCACTAACCCCGTTTATTTCAATCTCAGCTATTTGAAATCAGGTAAGCATACCTTAAGAATTGCTATCCCTCAAGGCAAAGACGAAGGCGGTAGTTTCAGCCACTGGATGGTGTCGGGGACGCTACTGTATGAGGACGCAAGTAATGACTATAGCACAACTAAAACTCCATAAACCAGCACAAGAATGAAAGTGTTTCTGACTTGACGCCCCAAGTATGGGTCAAGTGATGCAGGATTGGTTTTCTTGATGGCTATCAAGTCTTTAAGGAAGAGGGGGAATAGAATCCAGATGGCGTAAGTGTAATATGGAGCGTTTTTCAGGGCAAGAAACACCGTTAGACAGACAAAGGCCCCAACGATGAGGAAGCAATGGTACAGGTAAGCCTTCTTCAATCCCATCTTCACTACAAGGCTGTTCTTGCCTGAGGCTTTATCGTTTTCATAGTCGCGCATATTGTTGATGTTCAAAACAGCATTGGAAAGAAAGCCCATTGCAGAAGCAGGCAACAGAATACTGAAATCAAACGAGGGGGCAGCCAGGTAATAGGTTCCTGCTACAGCAGTCCAGCCGAAGAAAAGGAAGCAAAACAAGTCACCTAAGCCGCGATAGCCGTAGGGACGTTTGCCCAAAGTGTAGAATAATGCTGCGAGTATGGCGGCAATGCCCAAAAAAGCAAAAGGAAGCACCACTCGCCATGAATTATGTTTCTGCATAGCTGACAACAGCAACAAGCCACCTGAAACGAGGCAGAGGATGATAGTTACAATGAGTCCCCGATGCATTTCTTTCTCCGTGATGCTTCCGCTCTGCATCTCGCGTTGCGGACCAACGCGCTTTACGCTGTCTGTTCCCTTTTTGTAATCGCCATAATCGTTGGCGAGGTTGGAGAGCACTTGAAGCAGGACTGCAGTTAAGGCGGCGAAAAGAATCACAAGTCGGTCATCGCGTTCTGTAACAAGAATGGACTCGCAGCAGGAGGCTGCGACCGACAATATGCTGCCTAACAGCACTCCTGAAAAAGAGAGCAGCACCGTCCGGGGACGCGCTGCTCTTATCCATGATTTTAACTTAGCCATTATCTCCTACGGCCTCCGCCACGACGGCGTGGTGAATAGTAATTATCCTCATAGCGGCTGGCACCACGGCGGCCGCGGTTCGACTCTCTTGATGACGAGTACCCTCCTCTTGAACTTCCACCTCTCGATGAGCTACTTTTTGAGGAACTGCCACTCCCTTTTTTGGCACCGAAGCCACGCTCGGCGTTGCGTTGCTTGCGGCTTGGTCGGTCGTCATCATCGAAAAATACGTCAATGTCGTCCATGTGGTCTTTCCAATCGTCATCCAGCCATTCGCGACCATCGCGTGAGCGTTCCGACTTGTAGTAGGGCTTGTCGTCAGCGAAGTCTTTCTTTTTCTTCTTCGACTTCTTCTCGAAGAAGTCATCATCACGCTTCTCGCGCTTCTCGCGACGGTCGTCGCGATGCTCGTCTTTTTCACGGAAGTCGTCACGGCGTTCTTTGCGCTCCTTGCGTTCTCCGAAGTCTTTCTTTTCGCCTTTGGCCTTGCGGTCGGGCTGTTCTTTGGCAATTTCCACCACAATACCGCGCGGGTTATTGTGCGGGTCGGCAAAACAATCCAGAATCATAGGCACGAAACTCTCTTCCACGTCGACGTAGGAGAAGTCAGGATAGAGGTCAATACGGCCAATCGGGATGTTTTTGCTGTGGGTGACATCATTAATCTTGCCAATAATCTTCTGGGGCAGGATGTGGTCGTTTTTACCCATACCGAAGTAAAGGCGCTGCATGGTCTCGTCCTTATGCTCACGTTCCTTCTTACGTTCCTTGCGGTCTTTCTTCTCGTCGCGCTCGTCAGCGTTGAGGTCGACGGCATCCTTGTAGTAGTCGAGGAAGCGGTTGAAATTGAGGGCTACCATACGGGTGATGAGTTCTTCACGGCTCATCCATTCCAATTTGCGGAAAATGACAGGCAGGTAGTCGTCAATGTCCTCGCGGTTGATGTCGACATGCTCGATGCGGTCGATGTGGTTGAAGAGTTGTTTTTCGCACACCTCCTTGCCGGTAGGAATCATCTCCCGTTCGAAGGGGCGGCCTACAATTTTTTCAATTCGTTTGATTTTTCCTTTCTCGCGAAGGTTGATAAGGCTGATGCAAATACCACGTTTGTCGGCACGGCCTGTACGACCGCTGCGGTGTACGTAGGTCTCGATGTCGTCAGGCAAATTGTAATTAATAATGTGTGTCAGTTCCTTCACGTCGATGCCGCGTGCGGCTACATCGGTGGCGATTAGCAGTTGCAGACTACGCTTGCGGAAATGGTCCATCACGTTATCGCGCATTCCTTGCGAGAGGTCGCCGTGCAAAGCGGCAGCGTTGTAGCCGTCCTGAATGAGATTGTCGGCAATCTCTTGGGTCTCCAACTTGGTGCGGCAGAAGATGATGCCATAAATGGAAGGTGTGTAGTCGATGATGCGCTTCAGGACAGAGTAGCGGTCCTTGGCTGCCATCATGTAGTAGATATGATCAACATTGGCGGTGCCTGAGTTGCGTTCGCCCACGGCAACTTTTACGGGGTCAGTCATATACTTGTTGAGGATGGCTTCCACTTCTTTAGGCATGGTGGCTGAGAAGAGCATGGTGTGGCGACCTTCCTTGGGCATGTATTCGAGGATATCGTCGACTTCCTCCTGGAAGCCCATGTTGAGCATTTCGTCGGCTTCGTCAAGAATCATCGTCTTGACGTTGGTGAAATCGACACGGTTGCGGCGGATCATATCGCGCAGGCGGCCTGGGGTGGCCACGATGATTTGGGGTTTCTTTGCCAGGTCCTTAAACTGCATCTCGATGCTGGCACCGCCGTAGACGGGCACAATCAGGATTTCAGGAATGTAACGGGCATAGTTACGTAAGTCGCGGGTGATTTGCATGCATAGTTCGCGCGTCGGACAAAGAATCAACGCCTGAACACAACGTTGCTCAGGGTTGATTTTGTTCAGCAATGGCAAGCCAAAGGCTGCCGTCTTGCCCGTTCCCGTCTGTGCAAGACCCACAAAATCGGTGTCTTTTTCTAAGAGCACAGGAATCGCTTGTTCCTGTATCGGCATAGGATTCTCGAATCCCAGCTCTTTCACAGCCCTCAGTAGAGCGGGATTCAATCCAAAATCGGTAAATTGTGTCATGTAACTGTATTAGTTTGATTAGAAATGGGCTGCAAAAGTAGTAATAATTAGCCAATTACACCGAAATATTCTTTGTTTTGACCAAAAAAAGACTTTTTTACCGCAACTTTTTGTAACTTTGCCTCCGTAATGAATAGAAAATCCCTCATCATATCACTTTTTGTACTGCTCGCTGCAGTCCTTCTTTCCTGCGAAAGAACGCGTGTTCCTAAAGGAGTTGTCGTCAACACCGACAGCATCTTTTTTGACTTGAATAAGGAAATATTGGAACAAAGGGCAGAAATGGCTGATCAAACTTTCAAGTCCTTGAGTCTTAATGGAGTGGTCCTATATGCCGAACAAGGCCGTATTGTTTATGAAAAGGCCTTTGGCTACCGAGACTTGAGCAAACGTAATCCCGACTCGTTGCGTGTTGACGATGCTTTTCAGCTCTCTTCTGATTCAAAGATGTTCACCGCTGAGGCTATTATGCTGCTGCAAGCCGAGGGCAAACTGGGGTATGACGATGATGTGAAGAAGTTTATCCCGGAGTTGCCTTATGAAGGCATTACCATTCGGATGTTACTCAATCATCGTTCGGGCTTGCCTCGTTACGACGCTATGGCTGATGCTTTTTGGCCTGACCGTAAGAAACCTTTCTCCAACGAGGCGATGATTGACATGCTGGCCCAACGTATGCCAGATCCCTATGGCGTTCCGGATGCGGCCTATTTCTACAACAATATTAACTATGCATTATTGGCCTCTGTGGTGGAACGTGTCTCACGGCAACATTTCGAGGATTTCTTGCGTGAGCGTATCTTCGAGCCATTGGGTATGAACCATTCTTATGTTTATTCCATGCGAGAAGACCTTTCCGTTTCACTGTATATGCCTACTGATGTTCAGGGTCACGACCTTTACAAAAGAGGCCCGATGAAAACGCAAAACAACTATCTTAATGGCGTGATGGGCGATAAAATCATGTTTTCAACTGTGGAAGACCTTTGGATTTTCAACGAAGCCCTGGATCGTCACATTCTGTTGCCCGACAGTCTTCAAGCCATAGCCTTTCAACCTGGTTCGCCTGCATGGAAGAATGGTGAGAACTATGGTTTTGGCTGGCGTTTGACAAAGGAACATCCTGGAGCCTATTTCCATTATGGCTGGTGGAAGGGCTATCGTAGTGCCGTAATACGTGATACGGCGCACCGCCGTTTCCTTGCCGTCCTTTGTAACACTACGCAACAGATTCCTCCCGATATTATTTGGGACTTTATCAGCGACACAACAGCAGGGCTGCCAGAGTCGTCGCTGTTGTTACTGGAATAGGCAATAACAAAAAAACGGCTGTGTCGATTGGCACAGCCGTTTTGTTTCATAATAAAAGAGCTCTTATTTTACATCAAGGCGGAAACCTACACCGTGCACATTGGTGATGCTGACATCAGGGTCTTCAGAGAAATACTTTCTCAACTTGGTAATATAAACATCCATCGAGCGTGCGTTGGTGCGGTTTTCCTCTTTCCAAATGGTTTGAAGGGCGTGGCTGCGCTCAAGTGTGTTGCCTTTGCTTTCGCAGAGCATGAGCAGTAAGTCTGATTCCTTTGAGGTCAGCTTGCGTTCTTCGCCTTGGGAGTCTGTTAGTGTGTGGCGCGGCGCGTCGAAGATAAAACTGCCTAAACGAAACTCCATCGGGGTTGATGGCGAAACAGCATAACGACGACAGACGGCGTTGATGCGTGCCAACAGCTCTTCCATGTTGAAAGGTTTGGTGACATAATCATCAGCACCGATGGCGAAACCTTCCAGGATGTCCTCAAGTTCGTCGTGGGCGGTAAGGAAGATGATGGGTATATCGGATTGCACTTCCTTTACCTTGCGAGCTAATGTAAAACCGTCCATCACAGGCATTGTAATATCGAAAAGGCATAAGTCAAAATGCTGGACCCCGAGAGTTTTCCATGCGTCTTCTCCATTGGCGCATAAGGTGGTTGCATGGCCATTGGCATCAAGGAAAGCTTTGAGAATCATGCCTAAATTGCGGTCGTCTTCGGCTAATAAAATTTTCAAATGTGACATAAAACAATTTTTTACTATGATTTTGGTTTGGATCTCGAACCTTTAACGCCTTTACGCTTAAAAGTTGCGCAAAGATATGAATTTTTTTATTGTTTTCAACGATTTGGCCGTTTTTTTGTTTTATCTTCGCAGCATATTTAATTCGTTATATTATGAAAATCGACCTTACACACGTTCAGCCTTTTCTGAACAATGACGTAAAAAATGGATTAGAGTCAAGAATATCAAGTGTTTACAAGACAATTTATGAAAAAACTGGTGCTGGTAACGATTTCTTGGGTTGGGTGAATTTGCCTTCTGAAATCAATGAAGATTTGCTTATCGACATTGAAAACACTGCTGCCGACCTGCGTAAAAAGTCGGATGTTTTCGTCGTCATCGGCATCGGAGGCTCCTATTTAGGTGCCCGTGCTGTCATCGAAGCCCTACAGAATCATTTTGCCCCACTGACAGGTGAACAGCCTATCATCGTATATGCTGGACACAATATGAGTGAAGACTATCTCGCTGACTTGATAGCACTTTTGGACAAAAAAGACTATTCCTTAGCCGTCATTTCGAAGTCAGGCACAACAACGGAGCCGGCCATCGCCTTCCGCATACTGAAGCAACACCTTATTAATAAATATGGCGAAAAGGAAGCTGCTTCACGCGTCGTTGCCATTACCGACAAGGCCCGTGGTGCTTTGAAGCAATTGGCTAACGTGAAGGGCTACAAAACCTATATTGTGCCTGATGATGTGGGTGGACGTTTCTCGGTGCTCACGCCTGTGGGACTCCTGCCCATCGCTATGGCTGGTATCGACATTCGCGCTTTGGTGAAAGGTGCCGTTGAAATGGAGAGACAATGCAAAGAAAACCAGACTGTCACTAATGCTGTTTCGCAATATGCCGTTGTGCGCCAAGTTCTGTATGCTCAGGGGATGACCAACGAAATCATGGTCAACTATGAGCCACGTTTGGTGTATTTCTCTGAATGGTGGAAACAACTTTATGGAGAGAGTCATGGGAAACAACATAAAGGCGTGTTCCCTGCCTCGGTCACTTTCAGCACCGACCTTCACTCAATGGGGCAATACATCCAGGATGGCCTGCGCAATCTTTTTGAAACCGTGATTTCGGTAGAAAACTCCAATCACGATTTGCGCATTCCGATGGAGAACGACGATCTTGATCAATTGAACTATATTGCGGGCAAACGAATCTCGGAGGTGAATCACAAAGCTGAGTTAGGCACAGTTCTCGCTCATGAGGATGGCGGCGTGCCCAATATCCGCATCGTTATCCCCGAAATCTCTGCCAAGGTGCTTGGCGAGTTGATTTATTTCTTTGAGATGGCCTGTGCAGTTAGTGGTTATCTTTTAGATGTCAACCCGTTCGACCAGCCCGGCGTGGAAGCTTACAAGAAGAATATGTTCGCCTTGTTAGGCAAGAAAGGTTTTGAGGAACAGACGAGGAAGCTGAATGAAAGATTGGGGATTTGAAATGAATGTGATAATCGAAAAAAAAAGTGTAATTTTGCAGCCTCAATTATAGACAACATCTGAAATGGACGTACCTAAAGACGACGTAAACTCTCAGTTTACATTTACTTACGATGACATTAAAGGCACAGTGCATGTCATCGACCACCTAACAGGCGAAGAATACGATTTGTTGAAAGAAGACACTGGTTGGTTTGATGCCGAATTCAAGTTTGACGTATAAAACAAGTAGAGACGCGCTGCAGCGCGTCTCTACAATTGTTATTTATTCCGTTTCCAAGTCTGTGAGCGGCCCAGCAACCCTGCCTTGTCCAACGAACCTCGCAAGACGAGTTCGTCGGTTTTGGCCTTGTAGCTTATTTTGCCGAAATAGGTCTTTTGGCTTTCAGGGTCATAGAGTTTCCCTTTGAGGTGGTCTCCATGCTGTTTCATGCCTCTGAAGAGTTGTGAGCCCACCACACCTTCATATCCTTTCGGGTAGGGTGGTTGCATCACCTTGTAGCTCCCATTATCATCTTTTTCGTACAGCTTAACGACTACGCAAAGGTATTCGCCGTCTTTCTCGTAGATATTGACGCATGAGCGCATTTCACCGGTTTTGTCGTCGAAGGTGTTCCATTCACCAACAATTTTGCTCACTTGAGCTTTGCCGAGGGTGGCGGCGGCGAGGAGGAGGAATAACAAAAAGTGTTTTTTCATAGTTATGTTGTTTTGATGGTTCTCGTATTCTTCTTTTTTCGTTGCCATCGCGATACGTATTTTGCTGCAAAAATACACGCATTTTCCCATCACGCAAGCCTTTTTGTTGAAAAATTCTCTTTATATGGTTTAGCGAGACATGAGACCGCAAGAGTTGCATTCCTGCTTTAGCTGCAAGGTGCTTGATTTCTGTAGCAGATGCATAGGCCGATTTGACCCGTAGCACCCAATAGGTGCCGACTGCATAGGCCGAAAATAACTGCAACAACTGCAACAACTGCAACAAAAACAAAAGAATAACAGAAAAAACTTGCCAAATCCGGTTATTTTTCTTACCTTTGCAACTTCAAACGCAAAGCCCGAATGAGACAGGAGAATCCTTGTAACTATCTGTTCCTCTATGTGTTACGCTGTGTAGATAGACTTTCTTGCTGATTTTCCCCTATAACACGCTCATTCCCAATCCATTAAAGTATAAAAAACAATAGCAACGCTATACCAACGCTATACTAAAACTATAGTAATCCTATAGCCGCCAGCTGGTAGCTATGAGGTAACTTTGAGGTAACTCCGTGTTACCCCCCTGATTCCTCTCTGTGGTGATTTGGAATAGAAGATTGTCACCGCGCTTGTAAAAGGCCTGTCGTGTGGCACTTCTTGTTCCCGAAAAAAACTGTAACAACTTTAGCAACTTCAACGAGCCGAAGTCATCTGACGATATGTCACCAGGTTGATCCTGTATTCAGCGCGGCTGTCGGTCAACTCGTCGCGGCTCTGCTTGAGAAGGGTTTGGGCTTCGAGCAGGTCTGAAACAGTAACCAATCCCGCTTCGTAGTAATCCTTCGTGATTATCAGATTGGCTTCGGCATCGTGCATAGCGGTTTGTGCCATATTGATGCGCAGCCAGCTCTGCTCCAGGTTGAACCAGGCTTGGTTGGTCTGTAGCTGCATTTTCTCGGTGAGGTCGTTGCGGGTGTTTTCGGCCTTTTGTGTGTCAAGGTCGTGTTTCTTCAGCTTGATGGAGGTCTTGTGCCAGTCGGTGAGAGGCACCTGCAGCATGGCGAAGACCATCGCGTTTGGCTTGGTGTGGTCGAAAATGGTGTGATAGCTCACGCTGCCACCGACCATTAAGGAAGGCAGGGCTTCGCCGAGGGTCATTTTCTTTTTTATGTCTTCGGCTTTTAGGGAAAGGTCTAAAAGATGGCTCTCATTGCGATGTGCTACAGCATTTTCCGCGACTTGGAAATAGGCCGAAGGCTCCGTTTCAAGGCCGAGGGTGTCGGATAGCATCATCGTTTGCCAGTCTGTGCCGATGTATTGCGCCAAGGCCATTTTCAATAAGGTGATGCCATCATTCAGTTTCTTGCGGTTGAGCTGGCTCTCGTTTTGCTTCACGCGGAGTTTGTATTGGTCGGTGGGCATGGCTAAACCAGCTTCGACGGCACCAGCCAAGTCCTTTTCCAAAGTGTCCAATAGTTGGTCGAGCTGATTCAAGGTGGCGTTTTTCTCTTGCAGGGCGACGATTTGCCAATAGAGGGTTTCCGTTTGTAGGCGTACTTCATCCTCCTTCATCATGGATTGGTATTCGGCGGCTTCGATGCCTAACTTGGCGAGTTTGTTGCCGTTGCGGATGCGACCACCGGCATAAATCGGTTCGGTTGCCACCGCATTGAGTATCACACCGTTTTGTACAAAAGAATATTCCTTGTCCAAGCCCATGTTGGCACCATATTCGGCATAAAGCGTATAGAGGATTTGTCGCAGTTGGGCGTTGTCGATATCGTCAATGCCGAAAGATAGTAAGGGATTGAGCGCATCAAAGGCCAAGGCCTGTGCCGAAATCGTTGGGAGATACAAGGTTTGGGCTTCTTTCTTCATTGCCCTTGCTTTGTCGATTTCCAACTGGCTGTTTTTCAGTTCGATATTGTTCTCCAAAGCCATATCGATGCAGTTCTGCACGGAGAGGCGAAGTGTGTCAGTCCAACGGATTGCAAATCCGTCGGGACAAAGGGCCAATAACAACAGGCACAATACGATGATTTGCTTCTTTTTCATGACTTGCTGGTTCTAAAGATTTGCCAATACATCACAGGCATCACAGCCAAAATAATCACCATTGAAAGCACCACGCCGAAGCAGATGACCACACCCATCGGCATCCAAAGCGGATTGCGAGTAATGATCATCGGGATTACGCCCAAAGCAGTGGTGGCCGAGGTGAGGAAGATGGGTCTCATGCGGCGGCTACCGGCTTTCATGGCGGCTTCCTTGGCGGGCAGACCCTCGTCGGATCGGAGCGTCTCAGCGTATTCGTACATCACGATGCCGTTGCGGACGATGATACCGATGAGGCTGACGACGCCTAACAAGGAGGTCATTCCGAAGTCGAGGCCGAAGAGCCACTCGCCGAAGAAGGCTCCAAACATGCATAGGGTGCTGGAACACAAGGTCAACAGGGCGAGGTTGACTTTCTTGAAATAGGCGACAAGGAAGGCCAACATCACAAGGATGGCGGCAATCAGGCTCTTGATGAGTTGCGGGATGACCATGGTGTTGAGCGACGACAGGCCGCCGTAATCGATGCTCACGCCTTCGGGCAGATTGGGTCGCACTTCTGTGTCGATATAATGCTGGACTTTCTTCATACTCGCGGTTTGAGACTTCCAGAATTTCATGTCGGCGGCCACAGTGATGGCGTTTTTGCCATTGTGATGCACTAGGGTGGCGGGATGCCAGTCGGGACTGATGTTGGCCACTTGTCGGAGTGGGACATTGGTGCCAGGCAGTATTGTGGGAATCAATTGGTTTCCAACGGTTTCATAGTCGTCTGGGTCATGGTTCTGTTCTGCATACAACTTGACGGGCAGACTGCGGTCACCTTCCCATACGGTGGTCAGCGGTTGCCCGTTGAGGTTGCTGGCAAGGTCGAGGGAGAGCATGGTTTTGGTGATTCCCAAACGAGCACACTCCTCGGGCTTCATGGTCACTTTCACTGAGGGTAAGAATTCGTCATAATCGGTGTGCACCCAACGGAAATCCTTGTCCAAAGAGAGCATATAGTCCTTGATTTGCTGGGCCACAGGGGCTGTTGCGGTATAGTCGTCACCGTAAACGAAGACCTCTGCAGGTGTGGTAACCGCTTGATAATCCATCTGCCTGAAGCGAACATGAGCTTCGGTGAAGTAGTAGGAATAAATCTCGTCCATCTCTTTCAGCAGGTCTTCAGTGGCTTGCTTTGAGGTGGTGTTCACGATAAGTTGCGATAGGTTGTTGGCGGGGATGCTTGGTGCGTATGTCACATGAAAACGAGGTGCGGTCTCGCCTATAAACGCGGTAATAGAGGTGATACGGTGGTCGGCAAGCATCATTTTCTGCAACGAGTCGCTGATGCGCGTGGTGGCTTCAAGGCTGCTGCCTTCGGGCAGGCGGATTTCCACTGCAAAACAATCGCGCTCAGCGTTGGGCATCATCTGCACGTTTAAGGCGAGGAACATCAACACACCCAAAACAATGGAGCCAACGCCCATGCCGATGGTGAACAGCGGATGGTTGAAGCAGTGGCTTTGCAACTTGTCGTAAAGGCCTTGCAAGAAAGCGAAGAACTTCATTTGGGCTTTCAGGAAACCGCTGTGTTTGGGCTTGTCGTCGGGCTTGATGAACATGATTTCCAACGAGGGGATGACGAGCATGGCGTAAGCCAACGAAGCCATCAGCGAGAAGGCGACGGTCCAGGGGAAGAGTTGCACGAAATCGCCCAAAGGCCCCTTGATGATGCGCGTCATCGGGAAGAACATGCAGGCGATGGCTCCCGTGGCGATGAGCATGGGCATGAAGAGTTCCTTGGCGCTGCTCACGGCGGCCTCGAAGGGCTTGTATCCTTGGCTCAACTTGTCGATGTAGCCATCAATATTGATAATGGAGTCATCGACAATCATGCCGAGTACGACAATCAAGGCGGCCAGTGTTACCGTATTCAATTCAATACCAAATAAATACATCAAGCCGATACTCATGGCCGTGCAGATGGGCAAACCCGAACTGGCGATGAGGGCGGTGCGGATGGGGAATAGCAACAGCATGACCGCGATGACGACAATCATGGAGATGAGCAGGTCGCGTAGGAACGAGTTTACTGACTTCTGGACCACCTTAGGCTGGTCAGTGATGCGGTACAGCTGAACGCTGTCGGGCAGCGTCTGCTTGAACTCGGAGAGCACTTTGTCCACTTCTTTTCCGTAGGCGACGATGTTGTAACCCTTTCGCATCTCCACAGAGACAATCAAGGCATCGTGGCCGTTGAAATTCACCACTTTGGAGGGCTTGGCGAGCCTGCGTTCCACAGTGGCCACGTCGCGCAGGCGCACGGTGTTGCCTGCTGCGTCGGAATAGATGATCTGTTCTTCAAGTTCCTCTTCTGTGACGACGGGATTTTCAATGTGCAGCGGAAAGTTGAAGTCTGTGGCTTCCATGGTTCCGCTTGTGGTGAGGAAGCCTTGCGAGGCGTATTGCAGCATTAACGTATTGGGACTGATGCCGTAGAACGACAGTTTCTCCTTGTCGACGGTGACGGCGATTTCCTCGTTCTGCTCGCCCATGACGCGCACATTGCCTGTTTTGGGAAGGTCGCGCAAGCGGCGGGTGAGGTCCGCGGTGTAATCGTGCATTTCGCGATAGGTTTTGTCGGGCGACTCCATGGCGATGAGCAACGAAGAAGTG
The DNA here is from genome assembly GCA_024689285.1 of Bacteroidales bacterium. Next base: position 38,199 of record JAILDR010000068.1, read on the forward strand.
CTGCCGAAGTCATCGATGACGGCAATGGCCAGCACACCTGCCGGAAACCCCATCGTTTTGTTCTCGTTGATTTTGTTCCTGATTTTTGTCCACGTCGGAGCATAATCGGTCAAGCTTTGGTCGAGCATCACATAGACGTAGCAGAGGCCTTCCTTGCTCACCGAATAGGTGTTTTTTCGGTCCACTTCAGGGATAGCAAACAGCAGTTCTTCAAGGGGTTTGGTGAGATGAGCCTCCACCTCTTCGGAATTGGCGCCGGGATAAACGCCCGCCACGATGCCCTGCGGATAGCTGTAGGCGGGAAACTCGTCCTTCTTCATGTCCACAAGGGCATAGATGCCGAAGGCCACAATGACCGCAACAATCACCCAGACAATCTTTTGATGCTGGATGCTCCCGCTGATGATGCCGCTATCTCTCTTGATTTTACTCATAACTCCTCACTTTTCACTCCACACTCCTCACTTCTCACTCACTTTCATTCCTTCACTCACTTTTTGGTAGCCTTCCACAATCACTGCATCGCCCGTCTCCAAGCCTTCGCTGACGATAACGCCATTGCCCGAATAACCCGAAAGGGTGATTTTCCGCCGTGTGGCGCGACCGTCTTCCACTATCCAGACAAACTTACCCTCTTGGTTGATCAATACTGCGTTGGCTGGCACGATGATGCCCTTGCTGACATCGGATTTCAGTATCACTTTGCCAATCATTCCCGGGGTGAGTTCCTTCTCGGGCTGCTCGATGACTACCTTTACGGGATAGCTGTGCGTGAGCAGCGAAGCGGTCATGCTTTTCTCGATGACCTTGCCCTCCAGGTGCTTGTCATTCAAGGCTGGGATGACGACTTCTGCGGTGTCGCCTATCTGCACCTTGGCAATCTCGTTTTCGGGTACGGAAATCTTCACAGCCATGCCTTTCGTGTTGATGAGGCGTATGATAGGCTTCAGCGGCGCGATGTTTTCCCCGACTTCGGCATTGACCGAGGCCACCGTTCCGTCAAAAGGTGCTTTGATGACGTTGTCAGCCAGCATGGCATTGGCCAAATCGAAGGCCGACTGGGCTTTCTCGAGGTCGGCAACCATCTCGCGCCATTTGATTTCGGGCAGGCTACCGTTGTCGTGTACCTTTTTCAAGCGGTCGTAGGCATCTTGGGCTTGTTCGAGGGTGGCTTGTGCCGAGCGTCGGGTGCTTTCCATTTGGGGCGACGAAACGCTTGCCAACGTTTGCCCTTTCCTGACAGGGCTGCCTTCTTTTACGTTAAGCTGTTGTAAGGTGCCGCCGTACTTGAAAGCCATCTCCACCGACTGGCCTTCTTCCAAATAGCCCGGGTAGGAGTTGCTGACAATGCCGCTCACTTCGTCAATCACCTGAACGCCAACGGGAATGACGCGCTCCTCAACCGGCCCACCTAAAATTTTTTCTTTCAACTGCTGCGGGTCGTCGTGGCAGGCGGTTAGCAGCAAAGGTAATAGCCATAAGATGTGTTTGGTTTTCATCGCTTAATTTCTTATCGCTGCCGTTCTGATGTTGTCGCCGTGAATGGTAAAGCTGCGCCCGTTGGTTTCGGCTTCGCCATCATAAACCATGTTGATAATGAGTGTGTTGTCCTCGTACATCTGTCCTTGGGCCTGCACGCGCACCTCGTTTTTCAGTGTGATGGAGTCACCGGTGAAAAGCAGGGTGCTTTTCGTGAAGTCCTTTAGGAAGATTTCGTTGCCGTCGCAGAACGCATGGGTGACAACGACTTCGCCGCCCATGGTGTTCATGACGACGAGGACGCTGTCTTTTCCGTTGTCCAAGTCGCTGATTTCCAGCTGTCCGATTTGGTTGGGTAGGCTGACGGTGTAGGTGGTGGGCTCGTCTTCGGGGTCGATTTCGTCCATAGTGACGCTGCCCGAGGTCTTGAAACTATAGTCGCCGCGAAACAACGGGGCGTTTTTCTTCTGGCACGAGGCGAGGGCCACGAGGCAACAAAGGAATACTAATGTTTTTTTCATAATAGTAATGTGATTTTGATTGGTGCAAAAATAGAAAGAATTCCTAAAACAAAGCAGAAGGATTCCTTACTTTTTTATTGTCTTTAGGGCGTTTTTTGTTGTTTGTAGAGACAATTTAAGAATCCCCGATACGTTGTTCAGGGATTCTTTGATTTTCAATAAGAAATGATGAAAAGTGTCTCTAAAGGATTATTTCACCACCAATTTCTTGGTCACTACGGCACCGTTCTCCTCAATGATATTGACGAGATAAATGCCTTTGTTCCAGTCAGTAGCATCAATGTTGACAACCTTGTTGCCTTGCTGCTCGCAGACTTTCTGTCCGACGAGGTTATACACATCCACTCTGGCCACGTTGGCTCCTTCCACGGTGAATTGGCCTGTGGTCGGGTTGGGATATAGCTTGGCTTCGGCGGAAAGCTCGGTGACAGAAAGCAATTCGTTATTGATATGGACTGTGATGAAAACATCGCCGTGGTCCGTGGAGAGTACAATTTTTGTGTCAATATATCCTTTTCTGTTTTCTCTGGCCTTTACTTTGAAGGTGAAGCTGGAAAGGGAAGGAACCGAAACGGGCATAGGTTCAGAATCGATGATAAGATAATCCGTCTCTTGTTCGTAGATTTCATTGATGACGACGGACGACAAATAATAATTGAAAACTGTTCCCGTGACATATTCATAGTTTTCCAACCAAATATCCTCAAAACTCAAAAGTCCGCCCCAAATGGAATCGCTGATGACCAGGTCGACGCGTCTGTTGCCTGCGGAAGAAACGATATCGATGTTGGAATAGTAATTGGATTTATTTGGATAGGGAGCCGAAACAAAGTCGACATCCACTTGGATGGTCTGGCCTGGCTGTATGGTCAAAGGCAAGACATTACCAATGATTTGTCCCTCATACCAAATATTTGCATAAACAGCGGTGTTGTCGGGCTGGTTCATCGCAGAAATAACAACCGCTTCGTTGGTTTCGTTGATGAGACTTATGCTTTGAGCCTCATTGTTTTCGAAATACAGCGTATCAGGAGTAACAATGAATTCTCCTGTCGGCTGATGCTCACCCACGGTGAAATGGTGCGGGTCGAGGTCAGCAAAGACGGGCTGCGTGTAGCGGTGGCCTGATTCGTCGGCACCGAACACGTAGTAATTGATTTCCGACTCGCCCTGATAACCCTTGATATAGCCTACATATTCGTCGGGATTGCCTGTGGCGGTCATGTGAGCCACTTGGTAAGTGCCGCCGTCGATGCTATAATATATAAGGAGTGAGTCTTGCTTAAGGTCGGAGCCGCTATAGGCGATAAACTTGGAAACCACGGGAATGGAATCTTGCCATTCCTGTTCACCGAAGAGCACGTTGCGGTGGTCAACAAAGAGCATGTCAAAGTCCATCACGCCACGGGTGCGGCAGTGGAGTGCATCGGTGTTTTCCCATCCGGCTGAGCCTCCGTTGACACCAATAATCTCGTAACCTGGCATAGCCTGCTGATAGACGGCCAATGCGTCGTTGTTGTAGGTGCTGTTGGTGCCCATTGGCACATAGACGGTCTTGTTTAGAATCAAGCTGTTGGTGTAAGGGGCGAGAGTGTAACCGCCTGGCTCGTCCACACGATACACGCGATAAGGATAGCCCCAGCAGCAATTGGTAGTTTCAAAATATTCAGCAACTTGTTCATAATATTGGTAACGTGGGTTGCTTTGCGGCAGACGGGCAATCAAAATCTTGTCGGGCGCGAGGTACTTGCCCCAACAGTCCACGTGGGCGATGTAGTCGCCTTGCGGGTCGATGGTAACGTGATAAGGGTCGATGCCGAGATAGTCACTCATCCTTTGTCTGACAGTGGCTTCGTTAATCCCGTAATGTTGCATGTTCTCCTGAAAAACAAGATCATCGCTCACACCATGGCCGCGACCGTCTTCCATCATGTTGCCACCGGTGTGTTCGATTCTCATGCCGTACATGGGGATGTTCCAGAAGTTGGCAAAAACTTGCGACATGTTGTCGTCGTTGGGACGGGGACGGTTGTAGATATTGTCGACGATGGCGGGGTTGCGGTCTTCGAAGATGTACCAAGGGCCGTAGTCGCGCACCCAATAAGAGTCGGATTGGGCGTTGACGAAAGTGACGTTGCTCATGTTGACACCAGCACTTTGGAAACTGCTTTGGGCTTGACCCTGGTATGAGGTGCTGACGATGCAGTACACGTGGCAATTGTTGGCCAATTGGACGACGAGGCTGGTGGGGATGCCCAAGGGATAGCGGATCATCACGCCCTGCATGGGCTCAAATTCGGCCACGAAACGCGGCTCGCCCGTGGGCGGGTCGGTCTCAACGAAGTTCATGCCACGGGTGTGGTCATACATTTCTTCTTCGGAGAGGTAGTGCCATCTCATCCAGTCGGGTTTCTTTTGGTTGTTGGCATCCTGTGCTTGAACGGTGAAAGCCATCAGGAGCAAAAGGGTAAAAATGGATAGTGATTTTTTCATTTTTTTTCTCGATATGAAAATTTGCGGCAAAGGTAAGAAAAAAAGTTGAAATACTGAAATACGCAAAAAGAAAGGTGCGCCATTGCTGACGCACCTTTGTAGATGTTGTGAAATCAGTGATTTCTTATTTCACTTGACCGGTGATGGTGGTGTGGACGCCGAAAGAGCCAGTTTGCACGTTGGCGGTACCAATCAGCACGAGATGAGCTGCGCCTGTTGCGTCAATGACTGCCAAGATGTCGTTATAGGTCTTGTCGCCGGTGATGGCAACAGAGACGTTGCGATATTCTTCAACAGGGCTTGCAAGCTCTTGGAGGTTGGAGAAGTAAGCGGCTTTGTCAACGTCGGTGGCAATGCCTTCAAAAGTTTCCAGATTGTCTGTGATGACGTAGAGAGTGCAGTTGTTCAAGGGTCTGATGTTGGCATGATAGGCATCTCTGGCAACCCATTGCAAACCGACGGCAGCCATTTCTTGTTCGGTGTCGCCTTGCAGGTTGGAGCCTCTACGGGCCCAGGTGATGTCTTTCACTTCAAGCGCTTGAGCAGGTTGGTTGATGCTCATGCCGATGCTTGCACTCTTGACTTTGCCGTCCACGTCGGTGACAGTGGCGGTGACCGTTACTTTGCCGACCAATTCTCTATCCATTTCGAATTTCAGAGGTTGCTGGAACACGTATTCAGTTCCGCTGATGGTCAGGGTGGTGTCGCTCGTGGAGGTTGTGTTGCCGTCCAAATCTGCAATTGTGATAACGAAGTTGAACTTTGACAACTCTTTCGAAGTCTCGCTGTTGGAAGCGGCACGGAAACCGATTTGGTATTCTGTTCCAAGGTCGATGGTTTGGCCGTCATACACGAAGTTATCACCCGTCATGATGGCGATTGAGGGTTCCGGATTAGTGACTTCCGGCGTGCAGCTTGCGAAGAAGGCAACGCTGACGAGGCACACAAGTGCCAGAGCTAATTTCTTCATTGTTTTAATGATTTAAGTTAGTAATTAGGTATTAAGTGTTTTCGTTTTCAAAGAACGTGGCAAATATAACAAATAGTTTGCCAAACTTGTAAAAACTGCCAAAAAAATTGAAAAAAGCCTGTTTTTGGCAGGCTTTTTCTCTTTTAATGCAGATTTGTTCGTTTCAGATTAGTCTTCCACGATTGCTTCGTTCGGGCAAGCGCCAGCGCAAGTACCGCAACCAACGCAAGTGTCGGGGTCGATGACGTAGATGTCGCCTTCCGAGATAGCGCCCACCGGGCATTCGTCAATGCAAGTGCCGCAAGCAACGCAGCTGTCTGTGATTTTGTAAGCCATAGTTTTAAGTTTTTAATTTAATGAGTTAGTTAGTTCTAAAATTTGCGTCCGCAAAAATACTACAACTTTCATTCCAATACGACCAAATCGGAAATTTTTATTCAATCTAAATAACTACAAGGTTTAAGTCGTTGATATTGAATATTATATAAAAACGGTTCTAAAAAGAAAAATAAAAAGTTGGTTTCTTTGGATTTGCACCTGTTTATTGCTTACTTTTGCAGCATAAACGCGCTCATGGCGCATGGGCTTTTCAAATAGTTCAGAATCAGTAAACTAAATAACTTAATTTAATCATTATGACAGCAAAAAGTAAGGTTGTAGCCCTTGAACATGTCGTCATTCGCTTCTCTGGCGACTCGGGCGATGGTATGCAACTTACCGGAAATCTATTTTCGGATTCAACAGCATTTGCTGGAAACGATTTCGCCACTTTCCCGGACTATCCGGCAGAAATCCGTCCTCCTCAAGGCACGGTGGCTGGCGTTTCAGGTTTCCAGGTACATTTCGGACACAAACCGGTTCACACCACAGGCGACCTCTGTGACGTGTTGGTGGCCATGAATCCCGCCTCAATTAAGGCGAACATGCGCTGGCTCCGTCCAGGTACGATTATCATTCTCGACTCTGACTCCATGACCGACAAGGCTCTTGAGAAGGCTGGCTATGCCGATGACCCGACGGTGGACGGCACCCTCGCTGACTATCAAGTGGTGAAGGCCCCGATTTCGGAACTCACCAAAGAGGCTCTGAAGGACTTTGGTATGGACAACAAGTCGATGCTGAAATCGAAGAACATGTTTGCCCTTGGTATCGTGCTGTATCTGTTCAACCGTGAGCGTGACACCGTTTACCGCTATTTTGAAACGAAGTTCAAAGGCAAGGATCAAGTCATCCAGGCCAACCGCACCGTCCTCGATGCCGGTTACCACTATGCCGACACTTGGGAACTCTTCACCAATACCTATCGTGTGGAAGCCGCTGACCTTGAAAAGGGCAAGTACCGCAACATCACCGGCAATACCGCTGCCGCTTGGGGCTTGATGGCCGCTTCCGAGAAGTCGGGACGCCCGCTCTTCCTCGGTTCCTATCCCATCACACCTGCCACTGACATTTTGGCCGAACTGACAAAGTTCAAGAACCTCAACGTCAAGGCTTATCAGGCTGAAGACGAAATCGCAGGCATCATGTCGTCCATCGGTGCTGCCTTCACAGGCTGCCTCGCCGTGACGACGACTTCGGGTCCCGGTCTCTCGCTGAAGAGCGAAGCTATGGGTTTGGCCGTGATGACAGAGCTTCCGCTGGTCATCATCGACGTGCAGCGTGGCGGTCCCTCAACGGGTCTGCCCACCAAGATGGAACAGAGCGACCTGATGCAGGCTCTTTATGGCCGTAATGGTGACGCTCCGCTTGTGGTGATTGCTGCCCGCAGCTCAGCCGGCTGCTTCTACACCGCTTTCGAGGCCGCCCGTATCGCCCTTGAGCACATGACTCCTGTCATCATGCTCAGCGACGGTTCACTGGGTAACGGCTCAGAGGTGTTCCGCATCCCCAAGATGGCCGATATGCCAACGATCACTCCGCCTATCGCCAAAGCCGACGACCCGAACTATATGCCTTTCCGCCGCGATGAGAAATGGCTGCGCCGCGAATGGGCTATCCCGGGAACGCCTGGCCTGCGTCACCGTGTGGGTGGTCTGGAAAAGGAAGATGGTAAGGGTAATCTTTCCACCAATCCTGAAAACCACCAGCGCATGACTGAACTTCGTGAGGAGAAGGTTAACCGCGTGGCAAACGACATCCCGCTGCAGGAAATCTACGGCGACAAGAATGCCGACCTGCTTGTAGTGAGCTGGGGCGGCACCTTCGGCACCGTCCGCACCGCCGTTGAGAAAATGATTGATGAAGGCAAGAGCATTGCTCACGCCCATTTCGACTATATCATGCCGCTGCCGCGTAACACTGAAGAAGTGCTGCAAGGTCACAAGAAGATTGTGGTCTGCGAAATCAACCGCGGCCAGTTCGCCAAGTACCTGCGCATGAATTTCCCGGAGTACAAATCAGAACAATATAATAAGGTGATGGGCCTGCCGTTTACTATCGGTGAGCTGGAAGCCAAGTTTAACGACCTCTTAAAATAATACGACCATGGAAAATCAGAATATCGAAAATCAAGCCATTCAGCTGACCAAAGAGGATTTTGCAAGTGACCAGGTGGTGAAATGGTGCCCCGGTTGTGGTGACCACGCCATCCTGAAAGCCATGCAGGACGTGTTTCCTAAGATGGGCGTGAAGAAGGAAGACATCGTGGTGGTGTCGGGCATCGGCTGCTCCTCGCGCTTCCCTTACTATATGAATACTTACGGTTTCCATAGCATCCACGGTCGTGCCGCCGCTTGCGCCACTGGCGTGAAGCTGGCCAACCCGCACCTCACCGTGTGGATGATTACCGGCGACGGTGACTGCACCGCCATCGGTGGCAACCACTTCATCCATGCTTGCCGTCGTAATATCGACATCAACCTGGTGTTGTTCAATAACCGTATCTATGGTATGACCAAGGGCCAGTTCTCACCCTGCACCTTCCGTGGCACGAAGACCAAGACTTCGCCGCAAGGTACCTACGAAGATCCCTTCAATCCTGGTGAACTCGCTATCGGTGCAAAGGCTACCTTCTTCGCCCGTGGCGTTGATGTCAACCCCAAGGAACTTACCGATATCTTCATGGAGTCGTATCATCACGACGGTATCGCTGTTACTGAGGTTCTGCAAAACTGCATGATCTTCTCCAACGGCGTGCACGAGAACATCACCGGCAAGGATGTCCGCGACGATATGCAGGTGAAGTGCGTCCACGGACAGCCCCTCATCTTCGGCAAGAACCGCGATAAGGGTATCCGCCTGAACGGCAACCACCTCGAGGTGGTGAAGATTGGCGAAAACGGCATCACTGAGAAGGATATCCTCGTCCACGACAAGACCACTGAGGACACGGGTATCCACATGATGCTGGCTCACATGCAGCCGCCTCATTTCCCCGTTGCCATTGGTGTCATCCGCGACGTGAAAGCCCCGACCTTCAACGACAGCCTCGACGAAGTTATCGCCAATGAGAAGGCCAACTCGAAGATCAAGTGCATGGACGACCTGCTGAACAGCGGCTCCACTTGGACGATTGAGTAATTACAAAACGTCTTGAAATGAAAAAATCCCGTTCTTTGGAGCGGGATTTTTTTTGTTTACCTCGACACACTCTCTGCTCTTTGTGTTTTTAACTGTAGCAACTGTAGCAAAAAACGACAACCAGTTCAGTATCGGGCTTCACCTAAACCATAGGAGGGGATACGGTGTTCTCTTGGAGTTAACTCGGAGTTACCTCGGAGTTACCTCGGAGTTACCTAGGAGTTGGTATAGAGTTAGTATAGCGTTGATATAGAGTTGCAATAGCTTTGGTGATTTTAAATTATTGGTAATCAGTTTATTGTGTAACAAATCCAATCGGTAAGTCTATCTGAATCATTTATTATTATGAAAACCAAATAGTTACAATGGATTAAACAATCCATTCGGGATTTGTACAAGCGTTTGCAAAAATATGAAAAAAAGACGATTTTGGCAAGTTTTTTGGGGAAAAATTATTGTTTTTTGCAATTGTTGCAGTTGTTGCAGTAAGAATCACAGAGAGAGGGAAGTCGGAGCAGTTTTTCTATGATGTGGGTGACTTTTGAGAAAAATGTTTATCTTTGCAATATGAAGACAAAAACAGAATACATTAAATTGATTGAAAATCAAGAGGATGAATTAAGAAGAGACTTTGGAGTTCGCTCGCTTCGTCTATTTGGCTCGGTGTCTCGCGATGAACAGGTAGAGGGAAGTGATGTAGATGTCTGTGTGGAAATGGAGCCTCAAGCCTATTTGATGGTGAGATTGAAACGCTTCCTTGAACGTCTTTTGGGTTGTTCTGTTGATGTCATTCGAATGCATAAACACATGAATCCGTATCTTTTACAAGAAATCAATCGCGATGGAATTTACGTCATCAAATAAAAAGCAGCGCGTACTTGGCATTTTTGAACAAATTCAGACTGCAATTGGTCAGTTGCAGGAATGGAATGTTGATGTGACACAAGCAGATGATTATTATCTTTCACCCAATGGTATGCAGAAACTTGCCGCAAGTTGCATGCTGATTGAGGCCATTGGTGAGGGCATTCATCAAATTGATGATATAACGGAAGGAAAATTGTTTACTGAACGTCCAGAAATACCTTGGGAAGATGTGATTGGCATTAGAAATCATATTGCGCATGGTTATTTTGACATTGATAGTGAAGTCGTTTATGTCGTTATCAAACAAGATCTTGATCCTTTGCTCAAAGCCGTTGAGTATTTTCTTGATACATTGCGTTCATAATACTTAATGATTATGAGCGAAAAAGAAAAGAGTCCCCAAAAGATTACCCCGAATCCTGATGGATACGATATTACAATTTATCCAAAATATTGGGCGGGAATCATGACTATGATAATGGTTATTGTTTTAGTATATGCATTGGTGGGTATTCTCAAGCCATTATGCTCGTCTATGAATGAGTGGCTTGCGTTGGGCATTTATTGTATTTTCATATCTATACTCGTGTGTCTTTCGTTGTTTTGCATTTCGAAATTGACAAATGCCAAAGTCAATATTAGGTTGACAGATGAGGGATTGGAGCAAAGGAAAGTATCTGGACCAGCATGGATTCCAGAAAGCAAGGTGGTTAATTGGGAAAATATGTCGTACTTTTATTTGTTCGGTATAAGAGGAGGCTTTTCTCGTTCTGCTGCGTTTGATGGCAATGACTTTTTCATTGGAACAAAACAAGGATCCGACTATTCTTTTAGCACGATAGCTTTTTTCCGTCGTGAGCGAGAACTGAAAACGGTTGTGAAATCATTTCGAACAGAGTTTTTGCAGTTGGCATGTCAACGAGGGATTGAACGAAAGAAATTGTGGGAAGAGAAACAAGAGTCTTTTGACAAGAAGCATTTGATGTAATTGATAACTTTATGTGATTCAATAATTTGTGTATTATGAGCGAAGAACAAAAGAAAACCAATGATGAGGAAAAAATTATCCCGAGGCCTGAAGGATATACTATTGTGAAGTATGCTCCAGGGTGGGTGTACATAAGTATTTTCTTTGGATTTTATCTTTGTTTGTTTTTAGGGCTTAATACGAACGTGTTTAAGAATATTGATAGGTTTGATTGGATTGTGTTTGTTTGTGTATCGCTAATTTTTTGGATTATAGGACGAAAAATCACAGAGGTGAAGGTGAATCTCAAAATAACTGACGAAGGCCTTGAACAAACGAGACTCTCAGGGTCGAAGGTATATTCTGAGTATCGATTGATCAAATGGGAGGAAATGAAACATTACCATTTGACGGGAAGAATGAGAGACCAAGATTTTCTGATAAGTGTTCGAAATGACTTGAATTTCCGAATATCCATACCTGCCTTCTTTACAGTTTTTGAAAAACAGAAAGACAATTGGGAGAACTTTTCAGTATTTCGAAACGACTTTTGGGGCATTGCCCCCGAACATGATGTGCATCGGGCGTTTTTTGGGTGATTTTGGAAAATAATTATTTTTGCAATCAAATAATAGAACGAAGATGGCAAAGAAGAAAAAGAACAATAATCTGACTAAAGAACAAAGGATTGCTCAAGAATATCCTGATGGGTTTGTTGTGAAATGTTACTCACGTCTTGTGCAAGCTGTGGTGTTATTGGCATCGTTGATTTTGTCTAGTACTCCACTTGTATTAGTATTAAAGCGTTGGGAATTACATAGTGTAGGTGTTTTGTTATTGGTTGTGGCCTTTGTGTTTCTTGGTATCTTTTTGGCAAAAAAAATAACTGTTGCAACGGGAACGACTGTCCATCTTAAAATTACTATAATTGGATTGGAACAGACAAAATTATCAAGGTCGGTTTTGATTCCCAAAAAACGGATTGTGGAATGGGAAAACATGAGGTTTTACCGTAATTTCCCAGACAGTTTATTTATTAGAACAAAAAAAGGGAAAAATTATCTTTTGACGTCAGTGATTCCGTTGTATTGGCCATCGGACGACAGCAAAGTTTTTGATGATTTCCAATGGGAGTTTGATAGATTGGCCAAGCAACATAAAATTCAATTCAAGTACATATTATAATGAAAATCCCCTTCAAACCCGGAACATTGATTTATCCCCTGCCCGCCGTGATGGTCACTTGCGGCGACTGCGAGGAAAACTACAATATCATCACCATCGGCTGGACGGGCACCATCTGTTCCGACCCGCCTATGTGCTATATTTCCGTCCGCAAGGAACGCCATTCGCACGAACTCATCATGAAAAACAAGGAGTTCGTCATCAATCTGACGACGGAGGAATTAGCCGCCGCCACGGACTGGTGTGGTGTGCGCTCGGGCCGCGACTATAACAAGTTCAAACAGATGCACTTGCACACTGAGCCTGCCCAAGTCGTGAAGGCCCCTTTGATTGCCGAGTCGCCGTTGAGTATCGAGTGCAAGGTGGTGGAAGTGAAGGAATTAGGCTCGCACGATATGTTCATCGCTGAGGTGGTGGCCATCAATGCTGAGGAAAAACTCATCGACAAGGGCACGGGCGCGTTTCAATTGAATCACGCCAAGCCTTTGGCTTATTCCCACGGCAAGTATTACGGCC
>JAILDR010000108.1 GCA_024689285.1 Bacteroidales bacterium
TTTGATGACCGTTGCTGCTGATGGTTGGCGGACGTTTTCCGTCAATTGCGGCCGCTATATGAGGCAGGAAAGTGTCACCCTCAACGAGCTGGCTGACGTTATGGATACGATAAGCGTATCAGAGCGTCAGGTTTTCGAAAAAATCAAAAAAGAGTTTCTCAAAAAACAATAAAACAGTCTCATAATGATAGAGAACTATCCGAACGGAAGAAGACACCATTGTGAAAGTGGAACGCTGGTCAACATGATGGAATATTATGGTTACAAGATTAGCGAACCGATGGCTTTTGGTATAGGCAGCGGCATCTATCTTATGTATTTCCCGTTATTAAGGTTGAAAGAATCCACGTTGCTTGTAATGCGTTCGCGCCCTTCTTGTATCATCCGTCATTTTGCCAAACGGATGAACGTGGGCTACCATGAGATGACATTCGGCAACGATTCCCTTAAGGCGGAAAAAGCGTTGGACGAGCTGGTTGCCAAGGGCATTCCCGTAGGAGTACGTGCCAATATATTGGGTTTGAAATATTTGAATGATTTGGGCTTTGATTTGGACTATAACGGGCATCAAATGACAGTTATCGGCAAGGAGGGCACACAATATATAGTGTCTGATACCGAACCGCTTTTACCTGACGAATACTTCAAAGTTGATGAAGCCATCATGCGAAGCATCAGGTTCAGACCAGGCATTGCAGCGCCTCACGGTTGCATGTTCTATTTTGACCCGCTTCCCGCTGATTACGCTGAAAAGGTCGATGTCAGGGCGGCTACTGTCAAGGGTTTGAAGGAAGCCTGCCAGAATATGGTTTCCATCCCCATGCCTTGGTTTGGATATAAGGGCATACATTTTTTTGCCAACGACCTGCGGAAATGGCCCAAAAAATATACGGAGGAGAAGATAGACTTCATTTTGTTGCATTATTACCGACTCATCGAGCAGGCTGGAACAGGTGGTGCCGGCTATCGCTTCATCTATGCCGATTTCCTAAAGGAAGCGGCAACGCTGTTTCAGAGTGCTGCTCTTGATGAAAGTGCCGGCCTTATGCGTAAGGCTGCCGACACATGGCGGGTCTTCACCGTCGATTGCAATCGTCATATCAACAAGGCGGGCATCACACTGAACGAGATGGCCGATGTTGTCGATGATATTGGGGACCTTGAGCATGATACCTTTGCGAACATCAAAAAGAAATTCTTGAAAAACATTAAGTAGGATTAGTTCAGTGATAGAGAATTTTCCCAACGAAAGAAGGATGCATTGCGAAACAGGCGTACTCGTCAATATGATGGAGTATTATGGTTTCACAATCAGCGAGCCGATGGCCTTCGGCATAGGAAGTGGTTTGTATTTCATGTACTTTCCTTGGATGAAGGTACAGGACTTTATCCTCGTTGTGATGCGTACCCGCCCTAAAGAAATCATCCGCCGTTTTGCAAAACGACTGAATTTGGGTTTTCATGAGAAGTCGTTTGGAAACGATGCGGATAAGGCAACCAAGGCCCTGGATGAGCTTGTGGCAAAGAATATCCCGGTAGGATTGGTGTCAAATCTGTTCGGATTGAAGTATTTGACCAACATAGGGTTTGAATTGGATTATAACGGCCATCATTATGTGGTGGTGGGCAAAGAAGGAACGCAATACGTCATTGCTGATACCAACGAGACCCTTCCCAACGACGATTATGTCTACTTGGAAGAGACTTACCTGCGTTATTCGCGGTTCAGGCCAGGCATATCGGCTCCTCATGGTTGGATGTTCCATATCGACCCTCTTCCTAAAGATTTCTCCCAAAAGACGGATTTGCGGCCCGCTGTCTTTGAAGGAATTATGGAAACCTGCAAGAATATGCTGTCGCTCAAGCTGGGGTTTTTCGGAGCAAAAGGCATCCATTATCTCGCTAACGACATCAGGAAATGGCCAAAAAAATACACGCAACAGAAAATCAACAATCAGCTTTTATGGGATTATCGCATCCTTGAACGCGCGGGCACTGGTGGTTCGGGCTATCGCTATATCTATGCCGATTTCCTGAAGGAAGCAGCCGTGTTGTTCCAAAGCGAAGTCCTTCACGAATGTGGCAATATGTATTCCAAAGCTGCCGATTGCTGGCGTCAGTTTACGGTGGGCTGCAACCGTTATATCAGCCGAAAAGGCGTTACCTTGAATGAATTGGCTGACTTTATTGACGAAGCTGCAGAATATGAAAAACAAACATTTTTAATTATCAAAAACCAATTTTTAAAAAACATCAAAGAACCATGATAGAGAATTATCCAAATCCACGAAGAATGCATTGCGAAAGCGGTGTGATGGTTAATTTGCTTGAATACTATGGTTATAAAATCAGTGAACCTATGGTGTTTGGCATTGGCGGTGGCATATATTTTTTGTATTTCCCATGGCTTAAAGTCTTGGATTTCACCCTTGTAGTGATGCGTACAAAACCCACTGAAGTTATACGGCATTTTACTCAAAGGATGAATATAGGCTATCATGAACAATCTTTTGGCAGCGACTCCTTCAAGGCAGAAAAGGCTCTGGATGGTTTATTGGCCAAAAATGTTCCCACTGGCCTTGTGGTCAACATATTAGGCCTTAAGTATTTGAACGACCTCGGTTTCGATTTGGACTACAACGGGCACCACATCGTTGTTGTGGGCAAAGAAGGTTCGAACTACATCATCGCTGATATAGACGAAAAGCTTCCCAACGATGATTTGGTCACCTTGGATGAGTCTTATATGCGGCAAGTCAGGTTCCGCAGCGGCATCTCGGCGCCTCATGGACGTATGTTTTACATCGATCCACTACCATCAGATTTTGCCGACCACGTCGACCTCAAGCAAGCCATCATCAAGGGTCTTGATGAGGCATGCAGGAACATGACGTCGATTCCCTTCATGTTTTTTGGAATAAAAGGTATGCATTATTTCGCAAAAAACCTCAGAAAATGGGAGAGAAAATTTACACAGGAACATATCGATTATTCCCTTTTATGGTACTATAGGATTTTGGAGCAAGCCGGCACAGGTGGTGCAGGCTATCGTTACATGTATGCCGACTTCTTGAAAGAAGCCGCTGGATTTTTCAATAGTCAGGTGCTCGGGGATTGTGCGGCTAACTACGTCGCTGCTGCTGATACTTGGCGTAAGTTCTCCGTAGGTTGTAACCGCTATATCAATCGGAAGAATATTACCATGAATGAATTGGCTGACATTGTTGACGAAGCGGCATACCTCGAGTTTGAGACCTTCAAAAAAATAAAGAAAAACTTTTTGACTTCGTTTTGAATATACAGAAAATGCTTCCTTTTACAAAGACTTCATATTGTGCCGTTATAGGGCACGGCAGTTGGGCAACGGCACTTGTCAAAGTGTTGACAATGAACGATAAATCGGTCGGCTGGTATATTCGTAATGCCGAGGTGCTTGACTCGTTGCGCAACGAAGGTCGCAACTGTCGCTATCTTTCTGAGATTGAGTTTGACAAGAACCGCATCCATTTCTCCGACGACTTAAATGCCACCGTTTCTGAAGCCGATATTCTGTTGTTGGCCATACCTGCGGCTTATCTGAAGACTTACCTTTCCGAATTGAGGGTTCCCTTGGATGATAAGGTGGTGGTTTCGGCCATTAAAGGCATCATTCCTGACCAGAACATGTTCGTCACCGACTATCTTAAGCAACACTATGGCCTTTCAAATTCGCAGGTATGTTTCATTTGTGGCCCTACGCACGCTGAAGAAGTTGGTCACGCGAAGCTCACATATTTGACAATTGCTTGTAACGATATTAGCAACGCTCGGCTTATGGGTGAAAAACTGAAAGCATCGTTTATCAAGTTGAACTGTTTGCGTGACATTGATTATTTGGAGCATTCTGCTGTGCTGAAAAACATCTATGCCGTCGTGGTGGGCATTGCTGTGGGCATGGGCTATGGCGACAATTTCATTGCCGTATTGGTGTCGAATTGTATCAAGGAGATGTATTTCTTGCTGGATCCCCAATACGTCAACGACCTGCGAAAATTCAATCCGTCCAATTTCTTTGGCGATCTACTGGTGTCGTGCTATTCAAGCCACAGCCGCAACCGTCAATTGGGTATGCTTATCGGTAGAGGCAATACCGTCAGGACGGCCTTGAATGAGATGACAATGGTGGCAGAAGGTTATTTTGCTTCCAAACTGGTGGGTACGTTTACTGAAGAGCAACGCAAACTCATGCCTGTTGCGGAAACGGCCTATGGCATACTCCATAAAAACCGTCCTGTCCGCAAGGCGATGAGGGATTTGGAAGAATTAATAAGATAAGACTTCGCTTATTGGTATAGCAGATAATACAGTCCCGCGATAATTCCAGCACCCAATATAATGGCGATAATGACTCGCCAAGCGGATACTGGAGCTTTGCCACCCACCTTGCCTGTTTGCCCATTTACGGCAAACTGATAGGTTTTGTCCTTGTATTTGAACGAAGAAAGCCAAACCGGTACCAGCAAATACTTGTAGGTGATGTTGCTGTAAAGTGTTGAGAATTTGACCCTGTCAGCTCGGTCGGCATTCCAACGTCTCTTGACATAGATCGCGATATCTGACCATAAATTAGATTGGATCTTCTGTTGCGCCAAATTCCAACCTTCTTTCAGGCCGATGGAATAACGCTCAGCGATAAAACCTGCTACTATTTGAGGGGAATAGGGTACCAATTTCGAGAAATCAAAGGGTTCGCAAGCCTTCACTCCAGAGTCTTCTTGACGCTTGGAGGCCATGATGGTCACGTCATCAAAAAACTTTTGATACACACCGGAAACATGGTGCCAGTTCGTCTCGATATGAGATCTGCCGTCTTTGTCTTTCACGGTATGGTCATATCCAGCTCGCGCTGTGAACGACGACGTGGTTTGGGCATCATAGGTCCAGTAGGGCAAATATATGCCTTGGAATGCCGTAGGACGTGCACTCCGTTTGGCTTTTTTGGGCGCAAACCATTTCTTCTTGAGCCATAAAGTGAAGCATTCAGCAGCATCCTCTTTGATCAAGGTAAAGGGGCATACTGCGCCTGGAGCAATGGTGTTTTCGGTTGCTGCGGGCATTACACTGGTGGAGCCGCAGAACGGACATACGGCAGCGGTTTCGAGTGCGTCGTATACAGTTACCGCACCGCATTGTTTACATTGTACCTCTTTTTTCTGTTCACCCCATTCGAAACTCTCGGTATGTATGGCCGATTCGAAGTCCATCTCGCAGATTTCATATCCTTGTTCGGGCTTGGGCAATTCGCATGAATAGCCACAATACTCACAGAGCATCTTACCTGTTGCTGGGTCGAAAGTCACTGTGGCACCGCAATTCGGACATTTCTTATCGGTGACATCCTCGGTCAACTCGGAAATGATTTGTTCTTCTTGGTTGTCAGTGTTTTCCGACATGGGCGTGGGATTTGGAATTAATCTTCAGGCGTCAAGGCGGCAATCATTTCCGCTATCTTGGTTTTCACCTCGTTGACGACACTGTCGGGGTTCAGGTCGGCCTTGAAGCTCTTGTCGCGTGCGGCAAACTCGATAGCGTTGCGCTCTAAGGTCTTCGGGCTGACCACGATGCGCAGCGGCACACCTAACAGGTCGGCATCAGAGAACATCACCCCTGCACTTATGTTGCGGTCGTCATAAATGACCTCCACCCCGGCTTTCTTCAGGTCTTCATATATTTTGTCGGCCACGCGGCGCACATTCTCATCTGCCACACGCAGGGCGCAGACCTGTACCTGCCAGGGGGCGATGGTGATGGGCCAGATGGGACCGTAGTCGTCGTGACTCACCTCGCATACCGAGGCAATCAAACGTCCTACACCGATGCCGTAGCAACCCATGATGGGGTATTTCAGCGTGTTGTCGCTGTCCAAGTACTGCATGTTCATCGACTGGGTGTATTTCGTGCCGAGCTGGAAGATGTTGCCTACCTCGATACCGCGGCTGATGGTGATGCTGTGTTTGCCGCATACGGGACAGATGCCTCCTGCCGTGGCTTTGGCGATGCTGTCGTATTTCACTTCACCCAGGTCGCGTGCCATGTTCATTCCCTTGTAGTGGTAGTTTACCTTGTTGGCACCTGCCACGAAACTGTTGAGGGTTTTCAGCGATTCGTCATATACAACGGTAATGCCTTCGGGCAGACCCTTGGGGCCGATGAAGCCGGCACAGATGCCCATTTCTGGAGTGACAGTAGCGGCATGCACCTCGGCACCGATGAGGTTGCGGAGCTTGGTCTCGTTCACCTCAAGGTCGCCACGCAGGAAGACGATGACCAGGCTGTCGTCCATATTACGCTGGTAGAGGACGGCTTTGCACGACTGCAGAGGCGACTTGTGCAGGAAGTTGCACACCTCTTCGATGGTCTTCTGGTCGGGGGTAAGGACCTCTTCCAAGGGTTCGATGGGGTATTCCTCGTTGTGGACGATGCAATCAGCTGCCTCGCTGTTGGAACGGTAGCCGCACTCCGGACAGATGACGATGGTGTCTTCTCCGATGTCGGTAAGCAGCATAAACTCGTGTGATACGCGTCCGCCCATCATGCCTGAGTCAGACTTCACCGCCACCACTTGCGGCACGCCACAGCGGGCGAAAATGCGGTCATACGCGTGGTATGCCTTTTGGTAATACTCTTCCAGGTCTTCCTGAGAAGTATGGAAACTGTAGGCATCTTTCATCGTGAATTCGCGTGTGCGGATCAGGCCGCCGCGCGAACGTGGCTCATCACGGAACTTGGTCTGAATCTGGTAAATCATGAAGGGGTACTGTGTGTAGCTCTTTGCTGCATCGCGGGCCAACTGCACAGCAGCTTCCTCGTGGGTCATACCCAGCACCATGTCGATGCCGTTGCGGTCCTTGAATCTGAGCAATTCTGAACCGATGCTGGTGAAACGCCCCGACTCCTGCCACAGCGTGCCGGGCATTACGACGGGGAACATGACTTCCTGTCCGTCGATGCGGTCCATCTCTTCACGGATGATGTTTTCTATTTTCTTCGCGATGCGTTTGGCTGGCATAAAGAAGGAAAACAGGCCGGTTCCCACCGACTTGATGTAACCGCCACGCACCATCAAAGCCTGACTGTCGAATACGCAGTCGGCTGGTGCTTTCTTAAAACGCTCTCCTAATAAGGTTGCTACTTTCATATCACGTTGTCTTTTGTTTTTTCATATGATTTGGGCTGCAAAGGTAGGGAATTTTTTGGGATTATAGCGTAAGCACCTTCTTTTATCTTGGCAATGTTATCATAAATTCGGTGCCCACGTTTTCTTGACTCTCGAAGGAGATCTTTCCTCCGGCTACTTGCACGATGTTATAAGTCAGGGATAGTCCTACTCCTGAACCGCCTGTTTTTGTGGTGAAGTTGGGCAGGAAGATTTGGCTCTTGTCTTCGTCTTTGATGCCTTTACCGTTGTCTTTCACAGCGATGGTGAAGGCTTTTTCAGCTGCTGTTAATCGCACTTCTATTTTGCCGTCTGGCTTCGTCCCTATGGCTTGTACGGCGTTTTTGACGAGGTTGCCTACGGCGCTGTTCAGATTGGTCTTGTCGCCGTTATAGGTGTGGTCTTTTGTCTTGTCGTATGTGTAGACGAAGGTGATGTTCTCTGTATTGTCGTAGAGGTTCACCACGTTGCCGATGAGTTCGGCCAAGTCCAAAGGCATAGGATTGTTTTCGGGCAGCTTGGCGTAACGTGAGAACGAGGAGGCAATATCCGAAAGGGCATCTATCTGTTCTATCAAGGTGTTTGCTGTCCGTTGAGTCTGTTCCGGAGTGGCTTTCCCGCTTTCTATGTTGCGTTGCAGCATCTGCACGCTTAAGCGCATGGGAGTTAATGAGTTTTTGATTTCATGTGCTACCTGTCGGGCCACTCCTCTCCAGGCCGACTCCGTGGTGGTGCGTTTCAACTCTGCTGCACTTTTTTCAAGTTCTGCGATGAGCTGATTGTATTGCTTCACCAAGGCTCCAATCTCGTCGTTTCCTTTCCACTCAATTGGCTCATTCTTCTTGTCGATTTTGATATCACCCAATTTGCTTTGTATCAATGATAAAGGCTGTGTGAGTCTGTTGGTAATGTTGATGACGAATAGTAAGGCGATGGCGAGTAATACGAGGATGATGTTGATATAGGTCAATACGAAGTTGCGGATTTCCTTGTGTAGCTCTGTGGCGCTGGTGAAATAGGGTGTGTTGAGATAGGCTATGGCGTTGCCGTTACGGTCGTTGAGCGGGATGTAGGCCGATTCGTAAATGCCTTTGCCTAAGTGTTCTTCATGGGTGTAATATAGGGCTTTGTTTTGATGTAGTGCTTGATAAGCTTCTGGGTTCATCAATGGGGCTTGTAGGTTATAGTCGAATATCTCTGTCCGGGTGGTGGCCAAGAGTTGTCCGTCAAGTCCGTAGAGGTTCAAGTCGGTAAAGAATGTTGAGGAATAATGTTGCAGTACTTCCCTCACCCTTTCGCGTGAAAAATGGGCTATCAATTCGTCTAATTCTACATCATTGCTCATCTCTGCTGCAATTGTTCGGGTTGTTTCAAATTGGGCTTCCGTGGTTTTTTGGTCATAAAGGCTTCGCATGTAAATGCCCGAAATGGGTCCGATAGCCATAAAGGATATTCCCAAGGTGGCGAATACTACGGTTTGTAGCCTTTGGCGGAAACTTCGTCTTTGTTTTTTGGGGCTGGGATTGATGAACCAATAAAGTATGAGATAGGGAATGAGCATCACTAATATGAATAAAGCAAAAGGTGCTGTGGTCTCCGACCAACCCTTCAAGGGTGTGCTGATGACGATGGTTCTGTTTTCACCATAATTCAAAGTGTAATGCTTGTAGCCCTGGTTGCTTGTGAAGTTTGAGCTTTTGCCCTTTAGCGTGTTGAAATAATTTGGGTAGGTATATTTGCCATATTTGTAGACAAGTAGATTATTGCGGTAATGAGCTACCGAATAGTCGTAGGGTTTTTGGTTGTTGCTTTCTTGTAGTAGCTGAGGGAAGCTGAAGCCCTCTGGGGCAATGGGTTTGTAGAACTCGAAATAGAGCGTCTTTTCCAGTAGCGAGTCGGATGAATAGATTTTGATTTTGCCTAAATAGTTCGGATCGAGGGTGTAATCATCCATAAAATAGAGTCCCTCTCCTACCCTTTTCTGTTCGTTTTTGGAGAGTTTGTCCAAGAAGTAGACCTCGCAGTCTGCCACATAGCCTTCGGGTTGTATTGCGATTTCCTCGTTGGGTTCGCAAAGGGTTAATGCTGTCGTGTATTGGTTCATGGTTTCGTCAAACAGCAGCTCTTTGGTGTAGCCCAACACCACATCGCCTAAGACGTTGCTTTCTGCAAATACAATTTCCCGTAGGGTGGTATCAGCTTTTACCAATTCTGCGAAACCGGCATACGATTTCTCGAACCTGACGTCACGCTTTTCTGACATGCTTTCGGCCATTGCCTGCATCTCAGCGTTTTCCTTGCTGTTGTTGTATCTGTCGTATAGATAGGTAAACAATACTGCTAAAGCCACAATAATCCCTATACCATATTCTATTTTGATTTTGCTTTCTCTTGTTCTGGATTTGTTTTGGTGGTCTATGACTAACAGTAGACCTGCGACGCTTAGCAAAGCTATGATACTATACAGCCACTCTCGATATGGAGAGTGTAGCCTTGTGTTTTGGATTATCTGGCAGCGGGTCAGTAGTTTGCCTTGGGTTGAGGTGATTTCGAAGCCTTCTGTTGTACCAAAATGTACTTCGTTATTGATGAGGGGGTTGGCAAGGATGAATCGGTTTTCGAAATAGCGGTTGTTTAGTTTGTAGGTCGTGTTGATTTGGCGGAACACATAATAGGTCATTTGACCTTTGCTGAACGACCTGACGTAATAGTCGGCAGTCAGCAGGTTGCAAATGGTGTCTCCATTCAATGGCGTTCTCCTACGGATGATGCGGGGGCCGATGGCGTTGTCGTTCCAGAAGAGTAAGGAGTCGTTGTTGTAGACGAAAACACCCAGGTTGTTTTTTTCGTATTGTCCGAGTTCTGGATTGCTCTCGATGAGAGTTTGGATGTCGTTTTCGGTTTTCAAGATAGATCGCTGAATATGATTGGCGAAGTTTTCGGGTTTCGTCGCCACATGTGTGATGATGAGCATTGCCGTGCCGGTGGCTACTGCTATCATGAGCAAGAGCCAACCTATTAGTTTCCCTGTTTTTCGCCTTTTATTCATATTTAGTTGATAATGAATCTATTAACAAATTTCTCTTCTAAGGCGTTTTTTCTCGGTTTTTGAAGCCTGCTTCGTTCTCCTGCCAAAAACGCCCCTGGCGGCCTAAAAACGGGCTAAAATCGGATTTTGTCATTTCACCCCTCCAAAACATATACCAAGCTGGACCATTCTCCCGTTTGTCTTGCTTTGCAGTTGGACATCAACCCTCTTATTGTTCCTTTCACCAAGGGTAATGAATGGTTTTTGTATTTCTCGCTCATATACGAGATGTAATAAGCGTCCCATATCAGTTTGTCGGTTTTCTTCAGTTTGAGTCTGGTGTTTTTGAAGATGTTGTTGATTGACTCTCTGCAAAAATGGTTGAGGTGACGGGGTACGTCGTAGGCTGCCCAATATTCTCTATAGTACTCAGCATCAGCTGATTTGAAGTTGGGTAATGCCAACACGAGCCGTCCGCCTTTTTTCAAAAGTCGTTGCAGATGCATTACTTCTTCTTTCAGATTATCAACATGTTCCAGAACATGCCACATGGTGATTAGGTCAAAGCTTTCGTCTTTCAATCTTGCAAGTTCCTCTGGATTCAGGATGTCTGCCTTTACCCTGGTTTTCGCTATAGTCTTTGCTTCCTTTGAGGGCTCTATACCTGTGCAAATCCATCTGTTTTGCTCCATTTCATGCAAGAAGTCCCCTACTCCACATCCGATTTCTAACATTGTTCCAATCTTTAATCCCTGTGTGGCCAGTTTTCTTTTATGCCTCAAATTGACTTTTTTTACGCTTTCATAAATCTTTGGTATGAAGCCGTTCTTGTTTTCTTGATGGCTATAGTATTTTTCAGATTGATAATACCTGTCTATTTTGTCTGGCTCGGGTCTTGGTTCGGTGAACAATAGACCGCATTCTTGGCATTTATGTATCTCGAAATCTTCTCCTGTTAGGAATAAATCTTTTACCCGAAGATGCATCTGGGTCTCTTCGGAGTCGCACCAAGGACATTTTTTCTTCATTTTTTATTGTGTTTCACATGGAACAAATATGTTATCTTCCTAAAAATATGGCTAATACATTAATGTCTGCTGGAGAAACACCACTTATTCGGGAGGCTTCTCCTAATGTTTTAGGTTTGTACCTGTTTAGTTTCTCGCGGCATTCGTATGACAACGCTTGTATGGTGTGATAATCAAAGTTATTGGGTAATAGGATAAATTCCAAGCGGTCGAGTTTCTCTGCCAGTTCTTGTTCTTTCTGTATATAACTATCGTATTTGATTTGTATTTCTGCCTCTTCCAAGCACTCTTTGGTGAATGTGTCACAATTCTTGTATTGTTCCAGAGAAGGTATGCTTTCTATCATTTCAGATAGGCTGATTTGTGGGCGCAGTAATAAATACGAGAGTCTGTTTTTTTGTTCTATTCTTGAGCTACCTTTTTGTTCAAGGAGACCGTTGATTTCATCTGGGGATGCATAGTTTGCTTCTAAATATGACTTGATTTCTTCTACTTTGTTGTGCTTATCAAGGTATTTTTGGTATCGGTCGTCCTTTGCCAATCCTAATTTATAAGACAATTCTGTAAGTCGGCTATCGGCATTGTCTTGTCGCAATAAGATTCGGTACTCGGCCCTGCTGGTAAACATTCTGTATGGTTCGTCAACGCCTTTTGTAATGAGGTCGTCAATAAGTACTCCGATGTATGCCTCGGTTCTCCTTAATACCAAAGGTTCCTTGTCTTTCAACGCCAAGCTTGCGTTAATACCCGCCATCAATCCTTGGCAAGCCGCTTCTTCGTATCCTGTCGTGCCGTTGATTTGTCCGGCAAAATAAAGTCCGTGTATGAGCCTTGTTTCCAAAGAGTGGTGAAGTTGTTCTGGTGGGAAATAGTCATACTCGATGGCGTAACCTGGGCGGAAAATCTTGGCGTTTTCGAAGCCTTCAATTTGTCTCAATGCCTCATATTGGATGTAGTCTGGCAAGGAAGAGCTAAAGCCATTGAGGTAGTATTCTTCTGTCGTCCAGCCTTCGGGTTCCACGAATAGTTGGTGAGCATCCTTGCCTGCGAAACGCTCGATTTTATCTTCAATACTGGGGCAGTATCTTGGTCCAACGCCTTGTATGCGTCCGTTGAACATAGGTGAATATTTGAAACCTTTGCGCAACGTTTCATGGACCTTTAGTGAGGTATGAGCAATCCAGCAACTTCTTTGTTGTGTGATTTTGAAAGGCTCGGTATATGAAAAACCAACCACTTCGTCATCCCCCTTTTGCTCTATGAGTTTGCTGAAGTCAATGGTTCTGCCGTCGATTCTTACGGGTGTACCGGTTTTTAGTCTCTTGGCTTCAAAACCGATTTCTTTCAGTTGTTCGGTGATTCCGTGGCTGGCCACTTCTCCCATTCTGCCGCCAGGGAAATGTTGTTCCCCGATGTGGATAAGACCGTTAAGGAAAGTGCCGTTGGTGAGGATGACGGCTTTGCTTTCTATCCCCCCTCCCATCATGGTCTTCACGCCCTTGACTTGGTCGCCTTCCACGATGAGTCCGACGACGGTGTCTTGCCAGAAATCGAGGTTGGGTGTTTTTTCCAACAGGCTGCGCCATTCAGCTGAAAACATCATCTTGTCGCTTTGGCAACGAGGGCTCCACATGGCTGGGCCTTTCGACTTGTTGAGCATTCGGAACTGTATCATGGTGCGGTCGCTGACGATGCCTGAATATCCTCCCATAGCGTCAATCTCGCGAATGATTTGTCCCTTGGCGATGCCACCCATAGCGGGGTTGCACGACATGGATGCCATCAGGCGTAAGTCCATGGTGACGAGCAGGGTCTTGCTGCCCAGGTTGGCCGCCGCCGCTGCCGCTTCGCAGCCTGCATGACCGGCACCTACAACGATTATATCATACTTTTCAAATACCATCTTTTGGCCAATGTTTCACGGGAAACAATGTATTTAATAAATTGATAATCAGTTATATAAATAATAATTTTAATGCTTCTTCCTCTTTTTCGCGCATGAGTTGTTTATCCTCGTCGGTGTGGTCGTCGAAGCCGATGAGATGCAACACGCCGTGGATGATAACGCGGTGCAATTCGCTCTCGTAACTGCGACTAAAGGTTATGGCGTTCTCTTTGATGCGGTCTACGCTGATACAGAACTCACTTGATAAAACAGTCTCGCAGTCGTTTAACGGAAAAGTTACAATGTCGGTGTAGAAGTCGTGGCCTAAGCGTTGTTTGTTGATGTCCAGCAACTGGTCGTCGCTACAGAAATAATAGTACAACTCCCCTATCGGTTTGCCGTAACCTTGTGCCACCTTTTCAATCCAAGCTTTCGTCCTTTGCTGGTCGATGGTCGGCATGTCCACATCCAAAGTGCTGAATCTGATCATTATTGTGTGTTTTTCTTCAAATAATACTCGTTGATTTTGTCCTTATAATAAGGTGCATATTCAATGGGATTGGTGCGTAGGAACTCTTGGTTTTTTTTCAGCGTTTGCTCGTAGAGGTATTCGTCAATTTTGCGGTCGAAAAGTGTCCCCTTGTATTCGTTGGACTTGCGTTTTTCCTCTTGTTCGCGCTTTTCCTGTGCCTTCTGCGACTCCAGCATTCTGGATTCTATGCGTTGGCTGCGCTCAATCATCTGGCGGTTGATTTTCTTGTTCACCAGTTCTTCTTCCAGCTTCTCCATGTCCTTGATGATTTCTTGAAGTCCGTCGTCGCCCATTTGGCCGTTTTCTTTCATCTCGTTGAGCATCTGTTGCATACCTTGGCGCAGCATTTCCTGTTCGGCTGCCATCCGTGCAAACTCTTCACTCATCGAGTTTTGTTGTTGTTGCCCTTGTTTCTCCATCTGCTGCTGCATCTGCTTGAGCTGTTCGCTCAGCTGTTGTTGCATCTGCTGCATTTTTTGCATGCTCTGTTGACCTTGTCCGGGTTTTGGTCTTGAGCACGACATCGGCATACCCATGGATTCCATGCTGTTTTCCATGTTTTCAAGCGACTCGGCCAACATCAGCGCCAAGTTGTTCATCGACATCATGGCTGTCTGTTGATGGCGCACGGCCTGCGAGAGTTTCAGGTTGTTGAGCTGCTTCATCGCGTTTTCAGTCTGATTGTCAATGCTGTGCAATTCATCGAAGACGAAATTCTGCACCGATGGCTGACGCATGGCCATACTGCGGAGCGAGTCGCGGACCATAATGAAATTATCAGCGATTTCCTTTTGGTGGACGATTTTATTGGCCAAGGAAGGATCGTCAGTACGCATCCTTCCGATTTCCGTCATCAACGCCTCTTGCTCATGCGAGGCGTGGACGACATTTTCAAGCAGGATACGCATCAGATGAGCGTCTTCGGCCAACTGTTCCATGCCTTCCATCTGCATTTGCATCATCATGTTGTTGGCCATTTTCTGCATCTTTTCGCCTGCGTTTTGTTTCTGCTGCTGCGATTGTTGTTGCTGGCCGGTCTGTTCGTTTTGCATGGCGTCATCGAGGTCTTGTTCGATACTTTGTTCCATTTCCTCGTCCTTTTCCATGTTGAAAGGCTGCTGTAGGTCTTGGTTTTTCTCTAAAAGTTGGTCGAGTTCGTCCATCATCTTGTCAAACTCTTCCTTGGCTTCCTCAGCCGATTTTTGATCCCCCTCCTCCCCTGCTTCTTTATTTTGGCTCTCTGCGTTTTGCTTCTGTAATTCTTCGCCCAATTTGTCTAATTTGTTGGCCAAATCGGTGAGGTCTTTTTCCATCTTCAGCTGTTCCAGAAGAGAAAGATTGCGGTCAAGAAGCTCTTGCATCGACTGGTTGTTTTTCTTGATGTCCTGCATCATCTGTTGCATCTGCTCGCGGGGCATTTCTTCCAAAAGCTTGTCGATTTGTTCCATCATTTTGCGCATCTCTTCGGGTATCACCTCATCAAAGAGCTTGTTGATTTGCTCCTGTTTTTTGAGCAGGTCTTCGTTGCCAAGGTCGTGTTCCTTCATGAAGTCAGACAGTTTTTCCTGCTCCTGCTGCAGCTGGTTCCACTCATCCTGAATCTCCTGCTGCTTCTCCAGCAGCTCTTTCATCTTCTCTTTGTCTGACCAGTCCAGCTCTTTTTTCTGGAGCAGGTCTTGCAACATTTTATCGATGGCATCTTGCAGTTTGTCGGCCTCTTGCGACTTTTGTTCCAAGCGTTCCATGATGTCTTCCGAGGTGTTGTCGGCAATACTGTCCAAAGCGGTTTCTGAAGGTTTATAATAGGTGAAGGTCTCTGAGCGTTTCGACTTGGGGCCGTGGAAACCATCGTTGTCCCACACCTCAAAATATACCTCCATATTCTGTCCGGGCAAGATTCCCAAACTGTCCATATTGAAACTGTAGAAGAACGTGGAACGGGTTTGTTTCAGGTCGATGGCTACGCTCTTGACGATGTTCTTTTCAACGGGTTCTTTGACCTTGCAGTTGAAGGTCAGTTTGCTGAAGCCATAGTCATCGGTGATAAGACCGGAATAATAGACATCGGTTGACAGTTGCTCGTCGAACGACTCAACACGGATGTCGGGATAGGCATCGGGCAGCACATCGACGGAGAAGGGTAGTGGATCTAACGTGTTGTTCCAGGCGTTTTCCACCTGCACCTCAAACTTGGTGGACTGAGCCGCCACAAACTGATAGTCGAAGATGTCGTCATGTGCAGTCAGAGGGGTTAACAGAGAATCGCGGGTTACGGAGACCTTTTCGGTATCGCGGGTGATGAAGCTAAAGGTGAGTTGTGTGCCTTGGGGGACGATGAGCCGGGTCTTGCCTTCAAGGGTCTCGTTGCTGCGATGGATGTATGAAGGGTATTTCACCTCACAGCGATAAGAGAGTAGAGAAGGGTTGGGGTGTACCGTGATGTGGATAGGTCGGCTGGTGTATTCGCCCCCTATCACATGAAAGGTCAGGTCGTTATACAGATTCTTGAACGTATAGTTGAAATCGTTGGTGGATGCTTTGGTCATCAGCTGTTGCCCCAAGTCGCTCTTCACGTAGAAGGCATCGGGGATGCGGTCGCCTTTCACCATGATGCTGAATTTCACTTCCTTGCCTTGGGTGGTCTCTATCTCGTCCTGTTCAATCTCGACCTGATAGGGGAGGGGCTTCTCGTAGGCTTGTTCGTAGTTGACGATACGTTGGGTGGGCTGCACGGCAAACGAAGGGAGAAAGACAATCAGCAAGATGAGCAAGAGCAATAATCCGAAGAAGGCGCCCAAATATTTCAAGTTGCCTCGCAGGTCGACGGCATCGCTAAACCGGATAGGGGAGAGGTGGGCGCTACGCTGGTCGATGGCGGCGGCCAGCAGGGCGTTGTCAGAAGAGTCAAGATGGCTCAGTTGTATCGTATTCAGCAGCTTGTCCTTGATATCCGGGAAGAACTTGCCAATCAGTACCGAAGCCTGTTCCACCGACATTTTTTTTCTGAAGCGGATGAGATTGACTAACGGAATAAGGAAATGATAAACACACACAAAGGCGCTGCCAGCCAAAAGGAACAGGAAAAGCACAAACCTGCCTTTGGGTGGGAACCAGGAGAAATACTCTAACCCGTTAATAAGCAGATAGAATACTATCCACAGCACAGCACCCACCAACACGCCTTGTATCAAGCGGTTAAGGTAGTACTTCCGTGTGAAGTCTTCGATTTTCCCTATCAAACCATTAATTGCAGACATACCCTAATTTAGAATAACCTGCAAAAATAGGGAATTTTGTTGAAATGGTATATTGAGAAAAGTAGTATTTTTGCGCTGTCAACCAACACCTGTATTGAGTATTTCAAGCATCGCAATGGGGTACCTGAGCGTATGAATCAAGAAAGCCGTGACGATCTTTGTGTTAGTGAAGTCACTATTGCAGAATAAAAACTGCATAAAGCCGTTTCTCTGGTAACAACATGCCGTTTCTCTATCAGCGATATGCCGTTTCTCTATCAGAGAAAAGCCGTTTCTCTCAAAAGGCATAACAAACAGTCTCTAACTCCGCATCTCGATTGCTCCAAAAACGCATCCCTAACCCCCATTATTGCCTTTTAGGTGAATATAAAACCTTTTGTATTCTCATTCGCCCAAAGTGCTTGCTGGGCTGAAAGAGACGCGAATCAGGTTCGAGATTGGTGGCTGAGAGTAAGCAACATTCAAACAAGGGTCACGGGTAGGAAAAACGTCAACCAAAACTCGCCGAAAAGCGCTGGATGAAGATGAGAAGAGGCTGAGACCTGGGTAAGACCAGGGTAAGAAGAGGCAAAGAAGAGGCAAAGAAGAGACTAAGAAGAGAGTTATCCAAAGGGCTTGAAAAACAGCAGGCAAAATAATCAGCCTAACAAACAGGAATACAGCGAGATATACGCTACCCTATAACACCTGTCAACCCAAGGTGCTTCTACAAATTCAAAACAATGTTATTTTGCCCATAATGTATAATGGATCAATATGTTATGTAGAAAATCAATAAAAACAGCTTCTACAGTTTGACAAGTGGTAGGCTCTAAAAATTGGTTTTTCTGTTTGCCGGCTGAGACGGAGAGCCTATTTTAGCCGCTTCGCCAGTTTTGTTGTTTACCGCAAAGGTTATGTGAGGTGCATGTTTCGGTTGCGATCCTCTTTTTCCGCGTCCAGCTGGCATCGATGTCCTTCTGCCGTTTCCTGTTCGGCTTGTCGTTCCACAGCCCGCCACCCTCTCCTGCCTTGATCTTCCTGTTCTCCTCGCAGGTGTTGTCGTTTTTACACCATATATAACGTGTTATCTTGCTTTATATTGTTGATTACTCGATATTTAATTTTTAGAGGTTGACTTTTATCAATTCCATATGGCAACAATCGAAATAATGAGTATTTTTGCAAATGAAATCGAAGGTTCAAGGCAGTTAAAAACTAAAACGCTCATGACAACCCAACTATCAAACGACACTTATCGCAAAGTCCATTTCGCAGTGATGGCCATCGAAGCTAGCGCGAAAAAGGAAAAGATCAGCGGAAAAAGAATGCACGACAGGCTAAAACTACAAGATCTGATCCACAAACGCCTATTCAGATATTATGACCAACTTCACACCCAAAGCCTTGAATGGGTGGTGGACGACACCATTGAGACACTTAACAATTGGGAGCAGGAAGCAAAGGAGGACAACTTATGATCACGTTTTACCACGGTTCGTACATGGAGGTTCAACAGCCCTTAGCAAAAGCCGGTCGACGGAACCTCGACTTCGGCCAGGGTTTTTATCTCACAAACATCAAGGAACAGGCCGAAGCTTGGGCTGCCATCATTGCAAGTCGTAAAGGAAGAAACATCAAACCCGTTGTAAGTGTTTTCCGTTTCGACGAGGAACATGCAAGATTAGACGGCGTCCGGTATATATAGAGGGCATATTCCTTATTTGTCACTCTCCCTTTGCCTCATCCCTCCATGCAATGCATCCCATCGCCGCATCCGCTCATAGAAAGCTTTTATGGAGTCTTCTTTCAAGCTATCCGATTTGATTTCGGTCTGCTTTCCATTTCCCCTCTGAGAGGGGGTCAGGGGGAGTTCTTCACGGCTCCCTTGATGGCATCCCGACAACAACAAGATGACACTAGCTATCATTGCTGATACTGGAATGAAGATTTTTGCAATTCTTTTCTTCCTCATTTTTATTCATTTGTTCTGTTGTTTAATTGTTGTAAATACCTGTTGTCTAAAGTTATTTCAGTCTTTTTTTCCGTTCCCGTGGAGAATTGCTATCTTTGCCACGCAAAACAGGCTTGATACACCAAGGGCATTAGACCTCGGTTCTTAAGTCTTCTTGTTTTGCTCTGGGTGCTTCAAGAGTTACGCAATCTTCCACAAAAGCAATCGCTCTTTTAGCACCTTTTTTATGTCTTGCCTCCCATTGGAGGCATTTTTAAATGAATTTGTTCTTCTCTTTCATGGTTGAATTAGTCTTACCTATTACCGTTGTTTACTTAACTCATAATAATAACACTTTTTCCAAGCAACTAATTGCTTCCAACGCTTCAAAGGGAACATGGACAAAGTAAATCTATTATATTTCTCGCCACAATACCTCATTAGCAACAGCCAAGGTCTTGTGTTATCATTTCAAATACAATTGATTAAATAGATTATCCAAATCTGCTACAAATTTGTCTTTGTCAAAATCCGTCACTTTTTTAGGTAGTTTTAAAGAGTGTAGGGTATTTAGTACTTCAATAGCTACCAATTTTCGCAATTCTTTATCTTCAGCAGCAAGGATTTGCTCATAATCCATCTTGATTTCTATCTCCAATGTTTTATGGATGACGATTGGGATAGAATCAAAAGCCATAGTTTCTTTATGCTCGGTGTAGCGAGGCCGACGAGGCTTGGCAAATGCATCATAGACAGATTCTACAGCAATAAGGCCGATAAGCATTTTTTCGATGGATCCTCCATAATAATTTGGAGCTATCAAATTATTTGCTGTTTCTGACATATCTTTGATTGTTTGTCTTTTGGTCATGCATTTTTCCCAAGGGATGCTTGTGTCAATTATGTTTATTATTACTTCCATATCAAAATACATTAAGGGGACTTCTAATTATACTTGATTGACTTGTTTCCGGGTTGTCAGGATGCCGAAGTCCCGTTGGGGCAATCCCTTCAACCCGCTCAAAGGTATGCATTTGAGTTTTATATGACAAGCCTTTTGTTCATTTTTTTGAGGGTTTGTTCGTATGTATGTATGTATGTATCAGCGAGTTGTTGTTTCTTTTCAGTTAGTCTTTCAGCAGGTTCAGCCTGACGATTTGCTCGTAGCGCGACATGTTGTAGGTCAGGTTGATCGGACCTATCACCGCCGTCGCCCTCGCCAAGCCTACCGTCCTGATGTACAGCCTGTTCATCGTGTTCTCCATGAAACCGAAGATGTGCTCCACGCGGCTTCGCGTCCGCGACTTCTCTCTGTTCGCCGCCCTCTGCTTCTCCGTCAACTTGCGTTCCGTGTCTTCCTTGTCAAACAATGTAGTGTTCCCTGTCGTCTTGTACTTTCTCATGGCTGATATTTTTGTCCGTTTCCTTAATAACGACACATTGCGCATTTTATTGTTTGACAATCAATGTTTTATCTATTTTTAGAAGTCCCCTTTACAAATACAGGTTGCAAAATTACAATAATTATACATCAAACTAAACCATTCAACACCTGGTCTTTTTTCCCTGATGTTTTCATTCACTCCACCATCGGAGAGGTCTTGCCGGATGTTCCTCGTCCACCCTGCGGAATGTCGAACTTTGATGAAGGTCTTTTCGGCCGATGCCTTCTGTATCCGTAATGACAAGGCATTTCATCTCATACCCTTTGTTGAGGACACTGAAACTCACATAGCCGTTCAGTATGGCTTCAGGCAAGTCGCCCACCTTGTCGAAGACCGCCTTGCGGGCCTCTTCGGGAACGGTAATCAGGTATTCGCCGTAAGGATTCTCTTCCGCTTTTTTCAGTTTGTACTTCGCTCTGTCCACTATGTTCTCTCCATTGAAATCCACACTGAGCCTATTTCCGCACTCAAAACGAAGCACCATGCACCAATGTACCTTACAAGACAGGTTACCGATGGAACAATGGGTATGTAACCATTGCCAGGAACCTATCAAACTGTCAGGATGCAGCACCTCCATTTTTGGGGTTTGCTCCTTAAACTCTACATCGGGTGTTGATGTATCGATAGAAGCAGACGTGTTGGTTTCATTCTTCTTTTGTGAGGAAAACCTATTACGGCTTCCTTCTTGGCATCCCACCAGCAGCAGGGCGGCCAAAGCCGCCACTGCTACTGCAAGGATGATAGTTTTTGTGATATTTTTCATTTCTTGATTCTCCTTTTTAATCATGCAGAGTGAAAATTTGATCAATTACCATATTTCAAATACGCTTCATTCTATTCTTTGTCTCTTGTGTACTATCTTGTTCTCGCCTAGACCAGTCAAATTCCAAAGGAAACGCCGCAATTCTTCCATCCCCTCATCCTCGCCGTCGCCTCGGAAGATGACGTGGTATTGGCCGTTGATGTTGGCTTCGAGGATATTGTTCGAGCCACCATTATCAAGCAATGGCTTGACTCTATCCATATTAGTTCGTTTCAACAAAGATAACATCTCTGTAATTTCGGATTTCTGCAATGGAACAATGTCGCAATAGAGAATATAATCCTCACAATCATCCCAACGAAGGTAACTGCAATACATTATGGCTCGTCCATCATTGTCAAATTCAATTCTCATGCAATAAGGATCGTAAGTACAGTACACAGCATTATTACTCCAAGAGAAACGATAAACATCGTGAGGATAACCGTTACAAAGAATAGGCTCTTTGAGTTGTATTAGCCTGTCACTATACCAACCAGCCAAGCATTCAGCCCGCTTCTCGCGAAGAGAATCTTTAACGCTATCTATTAAACCATCTTTGGGGTATTTGCCATATACACGCAGGTATCTTTCTTCATTGAACCATTTTGAAAGATAATTGTCATAACATGAATCTTTATTCATGAACAGTTCTGTAGGAAAATACCATCGCAAAACTCCATACTGCTTAAGCTGACTCTCTTTGGTGAAAGAGTTTTGGTCAACAAATCTATGATAAACATTAGGTTTCTTTATCTCATCTTTTTTATATCCATAATTTGCATTCACCGATTCAATGTCGTCTATTGAAACTTTCATATAAGGTGTAACTACAGGTTTGCCAAATTCAAGAAAGGTTTTCAATTCTATTCTCAACAGCGATTCGTCATCTTGACGGATTGCAATCATACATTCGTCAAGTTTGTCTTTTTCAATGACAAAATATGCTTTACCATCTCGCAGCATTCGATTGTCTATAACGGAGTCGGGTGTACATAGATACATTTTTTTGCCATTTACAACATTGACAATCGAATCAGCTATAAAAGAAACATTGAAGGTCAGTTTTAATGCTTCTTGTGAAAAGCTTTGAATTGAAAGAGATAACACTAAAAACAATAACAACTTTTTCATCGCAATTTATAATTTGTGTTTGTGTATTTTGCAAATTGGGTAAATTCAAAATCCTTAACATTCATGTTTTGTATTGTACTCCAATGAATATCTGTAGTACATCCTGTTAATGGATCTATCATATATAAACTGTGACTTCCGTCTGAACACGTTTTCACACCTGTAACAAGATATGCGTGATGGCCGTCCTTTGAACCATAATCAGAAAACACTACAGGCTCTCCTGATTTTAAGCATTCCTCTATGGCTTCAGGTGAATAGGGATCTACATCCCAAACAGAGTAACCTGATGCAAATGATTGATAGAATTCACACATGCTTTTGCTGAATTTTTCATTCAAATCACCAGCTGCAGTTTTCAAAGCCCATTCAGAACGAGCGTTGTTGCCAAAGAAATATTTTTCAATCATCAGTACGACACAGTATTTGCACATTTCTGGACTTCTTGCCAAAGCATCGGATTGGGTCAATTGTTGTAATCTTTCGATATTTTTCAACCAAACCACCCCTCCTTCCGCCACCAAATGCAACGCATGGTTCAATCCCGCGCAAATCAGCCCATTGCACAAGCCGTCGATAAATTCGCCGCCGGCAATGGAGGACGAAACGCCGCCCGCGAGGCCGCCTGCGGCTATCATGGCCGTTTTGGCCCATACCAAAGGAACCTGACGGAGCTCGCATACGCCAGCAACGGTGCCGCTCACCAACGAAGCCGCCGCGCCCGAGGCAAAACCGCTCCAGAAAGTGCCTTCCTTGCGAAGCTCGCTCGCCATGCCAGCCAAGGTTCCATGAGCCAGCATCTGGAAGCCCACCTGAGCCGCCGTGCCCCACGCGGCACTGTTCGTCGCGGCAGAAACGGCGGTGTTTATCGCACCCGCTGCCGCACCTACGCCATACGAAAACACACCCTGCGCCGCGCCCACAAGAGCGGCTCGGCCAAGGCCCTCGTATAAAGGACGGTCGTAAATAAAGTTCATGGTCGCCGTGGATGCCATGCTCACAGCAGCGCCAATGGCCGCATAAATGCCCACCGCAGCAAGAACGCATAGCTCCTCCCCGCTCGGGTCGGTGTATTTCAGCGGGTTGTTCAAGCAATACGCATAGCGGTTGAAGTTTTGGGAGAAGTCGGGACATTGCACATAGTTGTCCACCGAGAGGAAGCTGCTCGTCACGGGGTCGTACATACGCCCGTTCATGTTAATTAGACCGAAGGTGTTCAAGTGCTCGTGGCCGGTGAAGCCGCGGTCGAACATGGGCTGTTGCGCGACGGTGCCCGTCCACGTGTCGGGGTCGCGCATGTTGCCCCATGCGTCGAAACTCTGCTCTCGCAAGACATTGCCTTGGACATCGGTGACGGTCGTCCAACTGCCGAGATGGTCTTTGTAGATATAATGAAGACTGTCTAAAAGATGACATCCATTGGCCACCAACTTATTAACAGCGAAAACACCCATCGGACCACTAATAAAAGTATACTTGTCAACATGACCATCGTGTTCGACGATTTCACAATTGCCAATGTATGTTTTCTCATAAAGGGCACCGTCCAAGGTCTCTATTTGCATTCTTGTCCTCTGATGGTCAAATCCATAATCGAAATCTGTCGTAGATGGCATGAAATCACCATCAGTTATATGGCTCACCTTATCGAACATCGTGTAGTCTATGTCGAGCTGCCCGGTTGGGAAGGGGTTGCCCTGCACCTGTGCGCTACTGATGGCGTGCGGGCGCAATTGTCCGTCGGGGCCTACATAATCGTGTTGCGCCGAGGAGAATACCGTCTGTCCGTCGGAGCGCTTTGAAGTCATGCGACCGAGCGCGTCGTAGGCCATGACACCCGTATGCGCCCCGTTTAGCCAAATGCTGTCGAGACGGTCAAGAGCGTCGTATCCGAATGTCTCTCGCAATCCTCTCATCTT
The DNA here is from genome assembly GCA_024689285.1 of Bacteroidales bacterium. The sequence continues at coordinate 24,162 of JAILDR010000108.1, forward strand.
GTCGTATCGCGCAGCTAAATTACCAAAATCATCGTATTCATAGCCCAAATTCTGCAAAATATTTTGGCTTGTCGCAGAAGATATGCCTTGG
>JAILDR010000116.1 GCA_024689285.1 Bacteroidales bacterium
GGCGCGTTTTTGATGTGACAGTTGGCGCGTTTTTGATGTGACAGTTGGCGCGTTTTTGATAGGGCAGTTGGCCTAAATTTTAGTATTTTGTCAAAAAAGTTGGTCCGTCCTCGTAATAATTCCCTACCTTCGCTGTCTAACCTGATGAACGTTGCAACGAAAACGCATTATGAACAACGACAAGGAACATCAGTTTGAACTATTGGTGCGGCAGCACAAGCGGACCATCTACACGGTGTGCTACATGTTCTCGCGCAACAAGGCCGAAATCGACGACCTGTTTCAGGAAATCCTCATCAGGCTTTGGAACGGCTTCGACAACTACGAGGGACGCAGCACCGCGCAGACTTGGATCTATCGCGTCGCGCTCAACACGGCCATCAACCAAGACAAGAAGGAACGTCGGCGCATCGAGACCGTGCCGCTGACTGTGGACATCGACCCTTACGAGGCCGACGACCCCAAGACGCAGCAAATCCGCGAACTCTACGACCGCATCTCGCGCTTAGACCTCATCGACCGAAGCCTCATCCTGCTTTGGCTCGAAGGCATCAATTACGACGAAATCGGGGCCATCATCGGCATCACGCCGAACAACGTTGGGGTGAGGCTGGCGCGCATCAAGGAAAAATTGGTGAAAATGTCGAAAAACGAATGAAAGGGAATCATCATGGAAAACAACGAAAACAACAATTTAAGCGAACTCGATAAACTGAAAGCCCAATACGAAACGCTGAAAGCGCAGTTTGACCAACAGGAAATCGTCAATGACCGGCTGATGAAGTCGTCCATCAGGCATAGCATCGATTTCTACAAGAGATACCGTTGGTTGCAAGTCATCCTTTACCCATTGGCTGCGATTTTGGGACTGCTGATTGTCAAAGAGTACCTTGGCAATAGCCTTTCAATACGAGTGTTTGTGGTGTCATTCTGCTTGACCTGTCTTTTCATAGAGTTGTGGATGACCCGAAAAATTCGATACAAAGTATTGGAAAACAATGATTTGCTCAATCTCGTGTATTATGCCAGAAGTTTCAAGAAACTTTTCTCTGTCTTTACAATACTCAACTATTCCACGGGGCTAATCTTGGCTTTTGGAATTTTTTTGGCTCTGTTGGGTAAGACAATCTCTTTACCGAATATGACCGCATTGCCTATTGCTATAGGTTTCATAATTGTAGCGTTTGTGTCTATAGGCATCGCAGAAGTCCGTTATAAGACAAGACCTTGCAACGAAATCATACGACAAATTGAAGCATCTGATGAAACGCCGGACAAGAAATCGGATTTCGACAAAAAGCAAAAGTGGTTCTGCATCGTTATGATTGTCGTATTCCTTGGGTTCGACATTTGGGCCTACATAATTGTCGGTTCATATTTGAAGCTGCCCCCGATGTGGCGCACCGTGGAATATGTACGGGCTGCAGATGACCATTTGACAGAAGGGAAACTGGCAATCTGGGAAGTCTTTGCCGATACGGTCGTCCCCGAAAAGGATGTCCCAGAATTGCGGCAAATCTTAAATAATGATTCATATATTCTGATGGAAGGACGGCGGGAGGCAAAAAAGGGAATTGGCGATGAGGCGATGCATAGCTTGAGACAAGACGAAAGTAATCCTAAGGGAGTGCAACTATATTTGTTGAAAAAGAACTCCCAGGAAGGTCCGGCGATCAGTTCGATGGCTATGGGAGGCAAGCCGATGGTTCAAAGGGTGGATGTAACCAAACCTCCCAAATATCCAAGCAACCGCTCCGTTCCGATGATCGTGTGGCTGACTCCCGAAGCAGGCCAACTATTGCGTGAATTTGCCAAGCATCTCACTGGCAAAAGAGGTGCCGTTTCCATCGATGGCGTGGTAGTTCAGGAATGGAAAATCATGAGCAACCTTGAGAATGGCTGTTTCTTCATCATGCGGGAATGGTCATCGAAAGAGGAATTGGAAGCCTTCTGTGAACAGCTGATTAAGCAATAAAACTCGAGATTTTGCGTTTGATAAACAATTAAAACTCATAATCCTATGGAAAGAACTATTGAACAGAAAACGAAAAAGCCGAAGCTTTTTAGATGGGCTTTATGGTGGGGGCTTGGCATCATTGCGGTTTGCATTACTATTTTAATAATTAAAGGTGAGAGTTTGGAAGGGTTTGACACTCCAATGATGGATGCTATCTACAGTATGGTATATCGGTTTGGCATTTTACCCGTCGTTCTGTATATTGGCATCATTGGCCCTGTCATGGAGGAGTTTGTCTTCAGGTTATGGGGAAACGGGAAACTATGGACAGGCATAACATCCACAATTCTGATGGCTTTGTTTGCTCTTGGTGTTGGATGGTGGGTGTCTTTATTAACCGTAGTTTGCGGAGTGTCTATACTCGTTTATTTCCGTGAAGACAGGGAAAAGAAGTTGTTCTCTCTGATGCTGCTTTCATCAGCAGTGTTCGCAGTGGCCCATGCTGGCAATTACAATGGTGAGGGACAGGAATTTGTGTTGTTCGTTTCTGTCTTGGAAAAATTCGGTTTTGGCTTGGTGGCCTCATATCTTGTGATCAACCACAATCTTTTCTGGTCGATGGTGTTTCATGTGGCAAACAATTCACTTCTGGCCATACCCTTTTTCATTGGCTTCAATTCCATCAATAATGAAGTGAGGGTCATCGAAAACGATGATTTCCGCCTTGAGATGCGCACGGTGCTGGTTAAGGATAACACGTTGAACACGTCAAAACAATTTCAATATGGCACTACTGGCACTTATTTTGGGAATGTGGCTGTCTTTGCTCACCAAGCCATGTATTTTGATGTGACGGGCCAAGGTATTAATCCCAATTATGATACGCTCATTATGGCTTTGCCAGACTATGAAGCCTTCCCTTATTGTGATTTCAATCTGTCATTTAAGAAAGAACCCTTCAACTATCATAGGCTCCTCAACGCACTCGTAGCAGATGGTTTGATAGAAATAGACACGACGGTGACACAAGCATACAGGATGCACATAACCGACCCTTCGAAGCTCGTACATGGCCAACCTGGAGGGTTGATGCCTTATAAAATGTTGATTGGGCTGATTCGTCAGAATATAGGCCTGCCGGTCTTTACCGAAATCCCAAGTGATGCTTATAGAGGGAGCTCCACAAATGCCTATGCAGGAAACAGCTTGTACGATAGTTTGTATGTGAAGGACATTGGTTATTCGAATTACAGAAAGGATTACACCTTTGATGATTTGAGGACGATTCTCGAACCTCAAGGCATCGCTATTGAACCGACGGATAGGAAAATGACAGTTATTGCCATCAAGAACAAGTACCATCCCTTGGAGGAATTGGAATAAAAGGCGGCGACACCTCTACAAACATCTGATTAATAAGATTTTGACAGATTTACAATCCAAAAGCATTGACAAGGGGATTTCGAATCCAGCGGAACAAAAGAGATTGTTTTTTCAAAAAAAATCAATTTTTTTCTTGACATATTCAAAAAAGCTGTACTTTTGCGGTGTTCTAATAAACTAATACACTAATGCTAAATATTGCAGCACACGGATTGTCAAACAAAAGCGAAAAAAAG
>JAILDR010000125.1 GCA_024689285.1 Bacteroidales bacterium
ATGAAATCGAAACGCTGCACTCGGCAATCATCAAAGCGGTCCAGGAAATCGATCTTTACATCAACCAGCCCGAGGTGGAGATCCACGTGCTGCAGGGCGAGCGCCCCATGGCCAACGACAACAAGACCATCGGCCGCTTCAACCTGGCCGGCATACCGCCAGCCCCGCGTGGAGTGCCCCAGATTGAGGTAACCTTCGACATCGCCGCCAACGGCATCCTCAACGTCAGCGCCCTCGACAAGGCCACCGGCAAGAGCCAGAACATCCGCGTCGAGGCCAGCAGCGGCTTGAGCGAAGACGAGATCAAGCGCATGAAAGCCGAAGCCGAGGCCCACGCCGACCAGGACAAGAAGGCCAAGGAAGAGGTGGAGAAGATCAACAACGCCGACGGCATGATCTTCCAGAGCGAGAAGAACCTCAAGGACTACGGCGACAAGATTCCCGCCGACAAGAAGAGTGCCATCGAGGCCGCCCTCAACGAGCTGAAGGCCGCCCACAGCGCCCGCAACGTCCAGCAGATCGACCAGGCCATGGCCAAGATCAACGCCGCCTGGCAGGCCGCCAGCGAGGACATGTACAAAGCCCAACAGCAGGCCGGCGGTGCCAACCCCGGCGCCGGCTTCGACCCCAACAACATGGGTGGCAACCCCAACACAGGTGCCGGCCAGCAGGGCAACAACCCCAACGACAACGTCACCGACGTCGACTACGAGGAAGTGAAGTAATAATTAACTAACTCAAAGAGGTGTAATCTGTATTGGATTGCACCTCTTTTGTATTAAAACAGAAAATAATGCGAAAAGTAATTTTTGAAGGGAAAACACAAGTTGCCCAAAAATGGGTGGACTTGAAGATTTACAAAGTCTGTGATGATGTAACGAAGGATTTTTGTTACTATGAATGGGACATTAATCCTTACTTGGTTGATAAAAACCAAATGGGAGTTCATCGTGGAGAAATAAACCTAGGCCATACATTGGAAGAAATCCTTTTTAGGATAGAAGAATACAAAAACGAAATACGTGATGTAAAAGAAGTTGTTGCCAATCCGAATTTTTGAGCCGACTCCGATTAAAACATGTAATATACCAAAATAAGAAAGGACATCCTGACGGATGTCCTTTCTTTATCAACAAAATCACATGCTCGTCTTTTAAAAAAAATGAGCATGATTTCGGAAAATCATGCTCATTTTTGGGTAGAAATTATGCTCATGATTTTTTGAAATCATGAGCATGATTTTGAAACTTCTTGCGCTTGGGATTTTGCAGGCTACTTTTTCTTGCTCAACATATCCTCGGCAGGACGGAACTTGGCTTCGGCCAGAGCGGCCTTGATGCCTTTGCCTGCACGGAAACGCAGGTTGACCTTCTTGATTTTGTCGGGCGTCACCTCTTTCTCGCCGCGGCAGGCCTCGCCTGTGATGGTCAGCGAGAACGAACCGAGCTCGCCGAGTTGCACCGTGTGGCCGTCCAGCAGCAGACGCTCCATCACCTTCTCCAGTTGGTAGACCGCCATTTCGGCCTCCTTCGGGTTCAGTGTCGTCTCGTCCGACACGAGTTTTGCCACCTCGTGCTCATCCACCTGTCCCACGCTCTTCAGAATCGGATACCATTTGCGGGCACCTTTCGGGTCGCGCGGATTGACCCTTTGCACTTTGTTGTAGAATAATGGCATAGTTGCTCCTTTCTTTTTGTGGTTTAACATTCGATGAATACGAGTGCAAAGGTACGGATTATTTCTGACACAGCAAAATAAAAATGAAAAAAAGGCAGGAAAAAATCCCGCCTTTTGCTTACTGATGTTTAATAATTTGTATGATATCTTCCATCGTTTCGGCATCGCCTTTCTTCACTTTTTTGTCAACATTTTTAGGTTCTTCGGCTTCCAATGCTGCTATCAGCGTATTCTGATTATTGATAATTGCATTAAGATATTCGATGGAATTGTCGTTGTAATCTCTTTGGATGTTGTTGTAGTATTCAGTATAGATCTTTTTTATCTTCTTCGTTTTCTCGGAAAGCATTACAATCTTTTCATTGTTCTTGTCAATAGTGCCGAGAGCTTCAACGTGATTCTTGTATTTCTCCATTGTTGGGATTAGTTGACGTACTTTGTCACCATTCTGACTTCCGTTCCAACCATCACCGAGAATGGAGAGCGATGCCTCATATTGGGTCTTGACGTAGGAGAAGTATGGACTTGCTGTAATGGCTTCTTTTAGTACGTTCAGTTGAGGCAATGCCCTTGCATAGTCAAGGCAGTTGTCAGCTATTATTAATCCTTCATTTAATTCCTTGATGTATTGCTCCACCCATTCCCCTGCATCCCCATTATCACGGATATAATGGAACTCATATTTGTTGTGACTATTATAGATTTCCGTATACTTTTGCCATATCTGACTATTCTCCCCGGCAATATTCTTAATGCTGTCGACTTTGGAGGTAATATTTTTTTTCTTGTCACCTTTGACGATATAGGAAAAAAAGTCTTCTTCCATCTTCAGACATTTTTGTATTGTCCTCATTTGGCTTTGATATTTTGCGGTGTCCGTAGTAAATTTAAAACCAGTATATTTTTCGTAATTGAAACCAATGCGGCTAAAGGTTATTCCGTAGGAATCAACCATGTCTTTAATTCTAACATTCCACATTGTTTTATACCTTTCGTCCTTCTTGATTTTGTCCATGAGTTGGGTTATCTGTTCTTCCCCTTTTTCAATATCAGAACGCATCTTCTGATAGTTGGTTATTGCATGTTGTGTCTCAGCCAAAACGCTTTTGTTTAAATATTTCCTTACTCTGCCATTTCCATCGGAGCTTGGGACGCTAATTGTTTTTGATGTTAGTATTTCACTTGAATTGCGATCAAAATCATATATTGGTTTTTCTGACAAGTCAAGCAAATATTTTTCGACTTCATTCATACTGGCATAGTTGATTTGCTCTTTCTTTATTTTGTATATAGTACAACGCTTGTAGTCGAATTCATCGCACAATGGATATGGTTTGTACGGAATGGACAAACCGACCATTCCTTCCGTAATGACATATCCTTTCTCCATTAATTCGTCGCTGTAATCAAACAGATTATCCTTATTGCTAATGAATTGTTTCAATTCATTGTCCATTTCGGTCTCATCGCCATTCAGTCGTACCATGTGGCTGATGACGATGCCGTCCTTTATGGTATATTTCTCGTATTTGCCGCTAAATAAGGGTGTTTCATTGCCGTATATGATTGCATAACGGAATTTATAGTGAGCACCAGCTGATGTGGTCAGTTCTACCAACTTTCCATTTGAGAAAACGAAAGTATTTTTCTCACTTTTATTGTGTTCTGTCACATTTCCAGCCAAGGTGTCCGTCTCTTTTACGGTCTCTTTCCATACACCATCGCGTTCGTCATTCTTGTAGCTGCCTATTACTTCATAGATTTTAGCCCCCGACCTCTTCTTCTTGAAATCTCTGTTGACTTGATAGTCATGATAAACATCCACACTTGAAGAGTATGTTTTCAGTGAATAGGAATATGCCCCTTCTTTTTTGCCGTGTGCATAGTTGATGCTTTCAGAGTGGGAGAAAGTGTACTTATGGTTAGGACCATCACTTGCTTTCTCTTTACCTTCTGTCTTGCAGAGTCCGTGCATTATTCGCTCGTCATTGTCACCGTAGTAGCAGTTAAAGGTTCTTGTACACTCAGTACCTTTGACGTTTACTTTTTCTGAAACAGTAAAAGTTTGCTGCGCGATTGCTGTATTGCACAGGAACAACGCGGTCACACAGAGTAAGGCAACTCTGATTGGGGTTAAGTTTGCTTTTTCCATATTGATTATTATTTTAAATGTTGATATAAATTATTTCGGCTTCCGGCCGTAGAGCCGGAAGCCGATGTTTGAATAAGGGGCATAAAGAAAGGCGCAAATCCTTTCGATATAATTGTCACTTATTCTTTGAGAAGGTGGTCTGGAAATACCTTTGTGTAAATAAGTGGGAAAGAATCCACGCCATCGCGTGAACTATCCGCATTCTTATTTCCACACATTTGTAAATGATTTTCCAGACCGTTTACTCAAAGGAAACAAGAGCGTCAAGCTCAATATGTCTTTGTTATATTTCTACGTTTTATGTCATCATCATTTTATCAATTTCACGCTGCAAAGATACTAAAGAGACATTGCCTGTTCGGCAAGGACTTGCTTTGCCGGGATATGCTGTATCTCTCCGTCAGAGTTCTGCACGATGACACACTCGTCATGCAAGGCTTTTTCTTGCAACATACGTTTCTCGGCCAACCGCAAGCCCTCGTCTATTTTATCTTGCAATTCAAATATTTCCTTTTCTGACATGGCTTATTATCTGATTGTATATTTCTTCATTGTTTATTACCGTTTTAATAGTCTTGCCACCAACTGCCACATTGCGGCGAAGGGTGGTGCTATTGTCGTAGATGCTCCATGAATCCACCTCTGCGGCATAAAGGTTGAAGAGGTTCTGGATTCCACTGACGTAGCGACGACGAATGATGTCTTCGGGGATATCATGTCCCCCTTTGCTTACACGCTCGGCTACGCGCTGTATGGCCAATTCCGGGGAATTCAGCCAAAAGAACAGCAACGTTACACGGTAACCTTTGTCATGGGCTCGACGAACAAGATTGACATAGGAGCGGGTGGCAAGAGTGGTCTCGATGGAGAAAGACTCCTCTCGGGCTAGAAGTTCCTCTATGCGCTTCAACATAAGCCTGCCTGCTTCAATAGCCACATCTGCAGGATTGAACGGAGACAATCCTCGTGCTATCTCATCGGCATTGACGAACTCACGACAGTCAAGAATATCGGGCAAAACGGTATATGAGGCGGTGGTTTTTCCAGCCCCGTTACAGCCCCCGATGATGTATAACATCTTGTCCATTTCAAATTGCAAAGATACGAAGATTATTCCAATCGGCAAAATATTTTATGATATTCTATTAGCGAAACAAAAACGCCGCTGCAATAAGCGGCGGCACTCAGATGAATTAGGGCGTCAAGCTCAATATGTCTTTGTCTATTTCTACGTTTTATGTCATCATCATTTTATCAATTTCACGCTGCAAAGATACATAATTTTTTCAATACAGCAAAATATTGTTTATTCATATTCACCGATGTCGACTACGAGGAAGAGTGGAAATCTGAAATGTTAACAAATCTTAAGCAACAACATCGCATTATAAACCTATCAACACCCACTGTGGTAGGAGTTGGTTAGGAGTTGGTAAGGAGATGGTAGGTATTTCATACCTATCAGGTACAGAGAGTTACATGCAAAAATGGGCACCTGTTGTCAAAACAGGTGCCCGTGGATGTTTTTGTTATAAAAATTAACTTAACAAATGTTAAAATATTTTATGCGGTAGATGCCAGTTCCAGGTCGCACGATAGTATTATGAATTATGATTTGTGAGTCGTTTTTCTGGAGGTGATGCGCTGCATGACGACGGCGCAGGAGGCGTCGCCGGTGACGGACATGACGGTGCGGCCCATGTCGATGATGCGGTCGATGCCGGCGGCGACGGCTACACACTCGACGGGGATGCCGGCGGAGGCGAAGACCATGGCCATCAAGGCCAAGCTGCCGCCCGGGATGCCGGGAGTGCCGATGGAAGCCACCGTGGAGGCGAAGGCAATGGCCATATACTGGCTGAGGGTGAGGTCGATGCCGCAGCAGGTGGCCATGAAGACCGAGGCGACGCCAAGGTAGATGGCGACGCCGTCCATGTTGATGGTGGCGCCCAGCGAGAGCACGAAGCGTCCCACATCCTTGCTGACGCCCATCTTCTCGGTGCACTGCATCGAGTAGGGGAGGGTGGCCACGGAGGAATCGCTGGAGAAGGCGAACATCATGGCGGGTTGCATCTCCTTGAAGAACTTCAGGGGCGAGAATTTGCCCAGGAGCCCCACGGCTGAACTATAGACAAGTCCTGCATGGATGGCGAAGCAGAGGTAGGCGAGGATGAGCAGGGCGGCATAGGAGCCCAGGACGGAGGGACCGTTGTCGACGACCACGGGTGTCAGCATGCAGAAGACTCCGATGGGGGCCAGCTTCATGATATAATCTAGTATCTTGCTCACCACGTCGTTGAAGCTGAGGGTCACCTTGCGTGCCATCTCGCCTTTGTCGCCAATATGCACCATGGCGATGCCGAAGAGCAGGGCTATCACGATGACCTGCATCATAGCCA
>JAILDR010000157.1 GCA_024689285.1 Bacteroidales bacterium
CGTAACGAGACCATCGCTGAGACTGGCTTTATCGAGCGTGTCATCATCGAAGGCCGTAGAGGCGCCGGTGCACGTAACCCGCTCATCGAGATTGTCTCTGACAACGGAGAGGTTATCGTTTCCTACGACTTGCCTGTTGATGCCCACGTCATCGTGGACGAAGGCGAGACCATCAGTGCCGGCGACCAGTTGGTACGTATCCCGCGTAACGTCTCTGGCGGCGGCGATATCACCGGCGGTCTGCCGCGTGTACAGGAACTGTTTGAGGCTCGTAACTCCATCGACCCGGCTGTTGTGTCTGAGATTGACGGTATCGTCCACCTTGAGAAGAAACTCAAGCGCGGCAACCGTGAAGTCGTAGTGATAGCCAAGACAGGCGAGGAGAAACGTTACCTCATCCCGACCTCGAAGCAGATTCTGGCTCAGGAGAACGACTTCGTGAAGGCAGGCCAACCGCTTTCGGAAGGTGTCATCACTCCCGCCAGCATCCTCGCTATCAGCGGCCCCGCCAAGGTGCAGGAGTATATCGTCAACGAGGCTCAGAGCGTCTATCGTCAACAAGGTGTGGTCATCAACGACAAGCACTTCGAGGTGATTGTGCGTCAGATGATGCGTAAGGTTGAGATTATCGACCCAGGCGACACGCGATTCCTGCAAGGCGAGTTGGTCAACAAGCTGACTTTCCAGGAGGAAAACGACGACATCTACGGCAAGTTCTTTGTGGAGGACAACGGTGCTTCCGACAAGCTGCAGAAGGGCGAAATCGTTTCGGCCATGAAGCTGCGTGAGGAAGAGTCGGCCCTGAAACGTAAGGACTTGGCGCTGCCCACCGTGCGTCCTGCACGTCCGGCTACGGCCACCCAAGTGCTGCAAGGTATCACACGCGCTGCTTTGGCGACCGACAGCTTCATCTCGGCTGCCTCCTTCCAGGAGACCACCAAGGTGCTGACCAATGCTGCCATCGCTGCCAAGACGGACTACCTGCTCGGCATGAAGGAGAATGTGATTGTCGGTCACAAGATTCCTGCCGGTACGGGTCTGCGTGAGTACGAAGACTTGATTGTAGGTTCTCGTGATGAATACGACGAGCTGCAAGCAAAGGCCAATGTGTAATTCAATTCGTTAAACACAGCGGGGACGGCTGAAAGGCTGTCCCCGCTTTTAATTCATACAGTTATGGAAAACAATCAAAAGAATCAGTTGAATATTGAAATCAGCGACGAAGTGGCTGAGGGCACCTATTCCAATTTGGCCATCATCACCCACTCGCCCAATGAGTTTATCGTCGACTTTGCCCAGCTGATGCCTGGTACGCCTAAAGCCAAAGTTCGCTCAAGAGTGATTTTGAACCCCTTGAACGCCAAGCGCTTGTTTAAGGCTTTGGCTGACAACATCTCCAAATATGAGCAGCAGTTCGGCACCATCAACGATGGCGGAGGCATTGCCCCGTTCTCGATGGGTGCGCCCACGGCTCAGGCTTGATCCTCGGTTGAACTCGTAAAGCAAATAAAAGCGCCCCCCGAAAGGAGAGCGCTTTTTTGTTGTGGGTTAGGCTAATACTTTTGTTAAACTAGCCGCCTTAGAACGTCTCCGGTGCCTTCTCGGAGCCGGCGTCAGCCTCGAAATACGGCCTTCTTTCGAAGCCGCAAAGGTTAGCAATCAAGTTGCCTGGAAATTTCCGGATGCTTTGGTTGTAGTCCTTGGCGGCTTCGTTGAAGCGTTCGCGTTCGGTAAGGATGCGGTTTTCGCAGCCTGCCAGCTGGGCTTGTAAGGTGAGATAGTTGTCGCTGGCTTTCAGGTCGGGGTAGTTCTCCACCTCAACGAGGACGCGGTTGATGGAGTTGCCCAGTTCTCGCTGTGCTGATTCGTAGCTGGCAAACTCCAGATCGTCAAATTCGTCAGTGTCGACTTTCACCGAAGCGGCTCTGGCACGGGCTTCCGTGACGGCGATGAGGGTGCCTTGCTCGTGTTTCGTGTAGCTCTTGACCAAGGCGACGAGGTTGGGCACGAGGTCGGCGCGGCGCTGGTAGACGTTATCCACCTGACTCCACGCCCTGGTCATGTTCTCCTGTTTGGTTATGAATCCGTTGTAGGTCGTCCAGCCCCAAACAACGAGAATGCCAACGACAACGAGGATGGTGATTTTTATAGCCCTCATAATCAAATGAATTCGAGTTTATCCTGAGTGGTGTTCTTCTCGCAGTAATGGCAATGCAGCTTGATGTTGCCTTGCGCGTCCTTGATGACGGTGAACTTGGTCGGCACGTCGTGCTCCTTGTTGGTGACGCAGTTGGGATTGAAGCACTTCACAATATGCTCGATATGGTCGGGAATGCTGACGGTCAGCTTATTGATGACCTCAAAGTCCTTGATTTCGATGATGGAAGCGGTAGGGGCGACGAGGGCGATTTTGTTCACCTCTTCGGTGGCGAAATATTTGTTGGAGGCTTTGATGAAACCCTTGGTGCCGTATTTTTTGCTTTCCACGTTGGTGCCGAAGTAAACAGGGGTGCTTACCTTGTCCAGCCCCAGTATTCTGACGACTTGGAACACTTTGTCGGCGGGGATATGGTCGATGACGGTGCCGTTTTCAATGGCGGAGACGGTCAATTCTTTTCTTTTTTCCATGGTTCTGATTATTTAAGTCCTAAGATTGATGCGATTAAAGCCTGTCGGGCGTAGACACCGTTTTGTGCCTGCTGGAAGTAGTAAGCCTTCGGATTGGCGTCGACGTCCACGTGGATTTCGTTGACGCGCGGCAGCGGGTGCAGCACACGGCAGTTGGGTTTGGAGGCCTCCAGCATGTAGTTGCGAAGCACGTAGGAGTTCTTCACCTTTTCGTATTCCTCGGGGTCGGGGAAGCGTTCGCGCTGGATGCGGGTCATGTAGATGATGTCGGAGTGGGGGATGGCTTCCTCCAGTTCGGTGTACTGGTGGTATTCAAGATTTCTGTCCTTGATGTGTTGCTTGACGACACTTGGCAGTTTCAGCTCGACAGGCGAGACGAGGTTGAACTTGGCGTTGAAGTTGCACATGGCCTCCACCAGGCTGTGTACGGTGCGGCCATATTTCAAGTCGCCGACGAGGGTGATTTCGAGGTTTTCAAGTGTGCCCTGTGTCTTGCGGATGCTGTAGAGGTCGAGCATACATTGGGTGGGGTGTTGGTTGGCACCGTCGCCGGCGTTGATGACCGGCACCTTCGACACTTCGGAGGCGAAGCGGGCTGAGCCCTCGATGGGGTTGCGCATGACGATGAGGTCGGCGTAAGAGGCCACCATCGTGATGGTGTCGGCCAGCGATTCGCCCTTTTGGATGCTGGTTCCTGCCGTGCTGCTGAAGCCGATGACATTGCCTCCCAAAAGTTGGATGGCGGTCTCGAAGCTCAGACGAGTACGGGTGGAAGGCTCGAAGAACAAAGAGGCGATGATGCGGCCGTTCAGCAGGTTCTGGTGCGGGTTTTTCTCAAAGTCCTCGGCAATGTCGAGAACGTGGCAGATTTCATCCGGCGTATAGTCGCTGATGGAAATCAGGCTGCGGTTTTTCAGTGATATTGACATAGGCTAATTTTATTTGATTTGTTGTTTTCAGCAAAAAAAAGACGGTCAACCATGTGACCGCCAAAAATAATGAAAAGGGAAACCAAGTTTGTGGAATCAGTTGATTCCGTGTTGATAATCTTTTCCGATGGCTTGTTTAAGTACTTCATCGGACTGCAAAAATAGGGAATAATTTGATATTCTGCAACAGTTTGGAAAAATTTTCATACACTTTTCCTTGTTTTGCGCAAATAGGTTGCGCAGATTATTCGTACCTTTGCGGCAGAAAAATAATAAACTATGCCCGCAAACAAAAACGCCGTAACACGCTACTACATCCTCGACAAGCTGTTAGCCAACCGCTATCACCATTATTCTACTGAGGATTTGGTAAGACTTGTCAATGAGGAGTTGGAAGAATTGAAACCAGAAAAGAAAAAGAGTTGGCAAGTAAGTCGTCGTACCATTGAGCTAGATTTCCATTATTTGGAATATGAAAGTCCGTTTGTCGCTGATATTGAGCATTACCAGGTTGATGATGTAAGCCAGCGGACCCTCAAAACCATCAAGAAAAGCTGTCACCGCTATGCCGACCCGTCTTTCTCCATATTTACGCAGAAACTTACCGATGACGAAAAACATCTGCTTGGAGAGGCTTTCACGCTACTCGGGCAATTTGACGGACTGCCTACTCTTGAGGGCTTGGAAAGGCTGAGGGAAAGCCTCAAAGTGAAAACCGACCGCCAGATAGTGTCATTCACAAAGAATCCTTTGGAAGGCAAGAATCTGCTGGGTGAATTGTTCACGGCAATCTCACAGAAACAGGTGGTGGAATTGCATTACCATCGATTTGACACGCCTGATGAAGACCGTCATTTGATAGTTCATCCCTACTTGCTTAAAGAATACAACCGCCGTTGGTATCTTATCGTTGCAGCCGACAATGACGGCAAAATACTATCGTTTGCACTTGATCGTATTGATAAGTTTGTCCCTTTGCCTTCTCGTGGTTATAAGGAATACGATGGCGACCTCAACGAGCGCTTTGAGGACATCATCGGGGTGACACTCATCGACGGCAATCCGTTGCAGACCATCATGTTCTGGGTGAGTGATTTTTCCAAGGATTATGTGGCCACCAAACCCTTGCATGAGTCTCAACGGCATTACAAAGGGGAAAGGGAAAAGGAATTGCGCCAACAATACCCAAAGCTCGAAGGAGGCGCATTCTTCTCCATTGACTGCATAGAGAACTATGAGCTCATCCGCGAATTATCCTCTTTCGGCAAAGATCTGTTGGTGCTTTCGCCCGCCGACATCCAGCAGAAGGTACGCGACCGCGTGGTGGCACAATTCCAGGCGTATCAGGCATTGTAATGGATTTATTTGTATCTTTGCATTTCACTAATCCTTAAAAAGATGAGCGACAAACCGACATTCGTATCCCGTGACATGATGTCCGCCGACGAGGGCTATGTGCAATGGATGGCCGACATCAAGCAGCGTTTCCGCCAAAGCCAAGTCAAGGCGGCGGTTCGTGTGAACACTGCCATGCTTGAGTTTTATTGGAGTGTGGGCCGTGATTTGGTGGCACTTCGCGCTGAAGAACGCTGGGGCGCAGGTGTGGTGAAACAGTTTGCCCTCGATATGCGCCAAGCCTTTCCTGACGAAACGGGCTTTTCAGATACCAATGTAAAGTATATGAAACGGTGGTATCTATTTTATTATGAACGGGTTATAAAAGGTCAACAAGCCGTTGACCAAATTGGTCACCAGGCTGGTGACCAATTTGAGGACATTGAAAAAAGCCACCAACTTGATGGCCAAATTGATAATCCGAAAACAGGTCAGCAAGTTGCTGACCAATTGGACGAAAGCGAAAAAGGTCAACAAGTTGTTGACCAATTACAATTCCCTGATTCATTTGGACTTATACCTTGGGGCTGTCATATTCTAATCTTTTCCAAATGCCAAACCCTTGACGAGGCCATTTTCTATATCAATAAGGTGACGGAAGAAGGCTGGAGCCGCAGCCGACTTGAGAGCCAGATAGCGGCCAACCTCTTTGGCAGCCAAGGGGCAGCCGTGACCAACTTTGAGCATACGCTTCCGGCCCCGCAGAGCCAGTTGGCCAAGGAGATACTAAAGGATCCCTATCATTTCGGGTTCCTCTCGATGAGCGAGGGCGACAACCCCACCGCGGGGCTGATCATCTGCAAATCGACCGACAAGACCGTTGTGGAATGGTCGTTGCGCGACATCAACAAGCCGCTTGGCGTATCCACCTACCAGCTTGAACAGGTGGTGGAGCGCACGGTAAAGGAATTGGAACTGAAAAAAAGAAAATTCGCGAAAATAGGTTGCGTGGTAGGGTTGTAGTTTTGCAAACGAAAAACAAAT
>JAILDR010000193.1 GCA_024689285.1 Bacteroidales bacterium
AGACCGACCTCCCTTTGCTGACCGAAGCCGCCCAAAACAGCCAAGCCGTTCACCACAGCCGCCGCTACAACGAGGCTTATCACCCGCATTATCGTATCGTGGAACGCAGCATTTTTGAAAGGGAATTGGAACCTGCTTTGAGAAGGCCGTCAAGGCGGCCACGATGACTTTGGCCACGATTTCAATGATGTGTTTCTTTTTGTCGTTCATGATGTTTGATTGTTGAATTGTTGAATTGTTGACTGTTGACTGTTGACTGTTGACTGCGAGACGCGGGACTGACTGCCGCTTTGCGCTTCCCCCTCTGAGAGGGGGTGCCCGAAGGGCGGGGGAGTCCTACTGCCGCTTTGCGCCTGACTGCCGCTTCGCGTCATCGCGAGGCACGAAGCAATCCAGGAAATCCGTTTCTTGAGGAGTTAGCCCCTGGATTGACTGCGTCGAATCTTCGATTTGCTTCGTCGTGCCTCCTCGCAAATCGTCAGATTCGACGATACGAAGTGAGTCAATGACGCGAAGCGCGTCAGGGTTTCAGCGATTTCTGCGGATTCTGCGTGAGACAAATTCCACGTGAGTCCTTACTCGGTGGTGCCGCCGTTGTCGCCACTGCTCTTGGTGAAGGTCTTGGAGGCCACGCTGCTGGCGACACCGTCCTTGATGGCGATGGCCTTCACGGTGGTGGTGGCGCTCAGGGTGAAGGGCGCGGGGTAGAGCGTGCTTTCAGCCGTGGGCGCGCTGCCGTCGGTAGTGTAGTAGGCGCGAGCGCCTTCAGGCTCGGTGATGGTCACCTGTGTGGTGTCGACAAAGGGAGAGGTGCCGCTGATGACGGGGGCGGTCACGTTGGGCGTTTCGCTGCCGCTGCCCGAGTTGCCCGAGTTGCCCGAGCCGTTGCTGCCAGGCGTTTGGTTGCCGCTGTTGCCACTCACGTTGAGGGCAGTGCTGATGCAGGGCGAGAAGTCATAGTTGGTGGTGCTCAGCTTGTCGAGGTCGATGACGTAGCCGGAGGCGTTGGCGCCGGTCTGGCCGACGTTGTTGAAGCCCTCGGTAGTCTTAGGGAAGAGGACGATGCCGTAGGCGAAGACCTCGAGTGCGTCGCCGCTCTCGTTGACACTCTTGCCGAGGCTGATGGAAGTGTCGGTGTCCATCGCCGAGGTGTGGCGCCAGTTGCCGGTGGCGAGATCGTGGACGAGGATGGCCTTGGCGATGACGTCGCCCTCGTTGGCACCCGTGAAGGAGGCCGTGTAGGCCGCGCTCTCGTTGGTGACGGCCACGCTGAGGCTGCGCTTGTGGCAGGGGTTGGCCACCAGGTTGAGGTCGTAGCCCAGGCTGGCCTTGGTGTCGTCGGCGTTGACTTTGACGGCCTTCAGCAGCTGCTTGATGAGCTGTCCGCGTTCGGTCTTGCGAAGACCGTTGGCGATGAGTGCGGTGCGGCCCACCTCGCCGAGCATGGAGGCCACTTGGGTGGCGAGTTTCAATTTGGCACGGTTGCTCAACTGAGCAGCGGTGCGGGGGTCGGCCACTGAAGGCTGATGCTGACGAAGGGCAATTTTCCCGTTTTTGCCCTTGTAACCGACGGCCGTTCCGGCGCGTCCGGTGAACTGGAAGATGGAAACAATTCTTGCCATGGTTTTTGAAATTTTGGTTGGTTAGTAATTAGGTTAGTTTGCAGTTGGTTTTGGTTTTCGTTTTCGTTTTTGGTTCTTGTCTTAAGACGATGCAAAGATACGAAGATTATTCTAAACAACTGACAATTAGTTATTTGTACAAATAACTTTTTTGCAATGCCGCTTTTTTTTGGAGCCAGTGCCAAGTCAGGGGTAAGTCGAGGGTGAGTCGAGGGTGTATCGAGGGTGTATCGAGGGTGAGTCGAAGGTAGACAGCATTTGGGGTCATGGTTACTCAGCAATGAAGTCGACATTAGACGATGTTTCGGTGTCCATGTCCCGCAACTGGCTGACGGGTCAGTAAGTGTCCCAACTGTCCCAAAGTGTCCCACCTGTCCCTTAAAGGGACAGTGGGACAGGACAGTGTGGGACAGGGCATGACACTAAGGCCCCGTCAGCATTTCAGCATCCTCTGTTCTTCCGCATTTGCAATGTGGAAGCCGTGAATACCCGAAGCAATCTGATTTGACCGTACAAAATTAACAAACTTATTCGTATTTTTGCAGGCGCAAACGATGCTTGGAATATCGCATCGGAAACGTATTGTTACAAAAATCAATCAAATACCATGAAGAAATCCATTTTTACCCTGATTCTTGCCCTCGGTTTTAGCACCTTGTTTGGCCAATCCAACGAGCTCCAACATGTCATCGTCATGATGGCCGACCGTTACGACAATGCCCATATTTCGCAAAAAACCGCGTTGATGACCAAAGAGCAACGGCGCAATTTCGTCATCGCCGAAAGAAAAGCGTTTTGTCAAGCCTCGCAAGCCCAAGTGCTTGATTTTCTTGACAGTTACAAAAGCAACAACATGGTCAGCGACCTGAAAACCTTCTGGTCGTTCAACGGCTTCAGCTGCTCGGCCAGCGACGAGGTCATCGCACAACTCGCCCAGCGCAAGGACGTTACCATGATTATCCCCGACGAGATGCGCCCGATGATTCCCCAAAACGAGAAAATTGGACCTGCAACAAGAGACAATGCTTGGCATGTCGACAAGATCAATGCGCCTGCAGTTTGGAACTACAACGGCACGGGCTATACGGGCAACGGTGTCATCATCGGCCACATCGACACGGGCGTCAACTACAACCATATCGATATTGCCAACAGCATGTGGGACGGTGGCAGCGAGTTCCCACACCACGGCTATGACATCTTTTATCAAGACAACGACCCCATAGACGACGACGGTCACGGCACCCATACCGCTGGCATCTTGGCGGGACAAGGCACAGCAGGCACCCAAACGGGCATCGCCCCAGGTGCCAAGATAATGTCCATCAAGGTATTGGGCGAAGACGGTCAAGGCGAAGCCACCCACCTCATCCAAGGTGTTGAGTTTGCCTTGGAACACGGTGCACACATCCTCAGCCTCTCGCTCAGCGACGTAGGTGCTGGTCCCTGCTACTACTACCGTGACGTCTTCACCACCTGCCTCGACGCAGGCGTGGCAGCTGCTGTGGCATGCGGCAACGAAGGCCAGACGCAATACACCTTCCCCGTTCCCTTCAACATCAGTGCCCCTGGCAACTGCCCTCCGGCATGGCTCCATCCCGACCAAAAGAACCTCATCGAAGGTGGATTAACCTCCGTCATCAGCGTGGGCGCCACCGACTCCAACGACGAACACTGTGGATTCTCATCAGTCGGCCCCACGACTTGGGCTACAGGCGCCAATGTGGGCAACTACAACGACTATCCTTACGAAAACGGCGATGTCAACCAGCCTGGCTTGATTCGCCCCGACATCTCGGCTCCTGGTGCCAACATCACCTCATTGAACTACCAGACCACCAACGGCTACACCGAATTGGACGGCACCTCGATGGCCACGCCCTGCGTGGCTGGTGTGTTGGCCATGCTGCTTGAGGCCAATCCCGAGCTGACCCCTGCCGAATTGGACTCCATCATCGAGCTCACCTCCGTCAGCGTCGGCAACACCAAGAAAAGCAACCGCGTAGGCTCGGGCCGCATTGACGCTTTGGCCGCCATCAACGCATTGTTCCATCATGGTCCCTCCAACCTCACCGCCGACTTCGACGGCGAACTAGTTATCCTCAATTGGACTGCTGCTCCCGAAGGCATCTCCTATGACGTTTATCGTGATGGTATGCGCATCGCCAACAGCCTGACGACGACCACCTATACCGACCACATCAACTATGCGGGTTCTTACACCTATTATATCATTGCCCACTTGGAGAACGACCTGACCTCGCTTCCCTCCAATTACCTCACCCTGACGAAAGCGGTCGAGATTGAGGCCGAAGTCATCAACAACACGCGCGTGTCGCTGTCGTGGAACCTGCCTGCAGGCATTTACGACGGCTTTGAGTCGGGCGACTTCTACCAAAACATGTGGATTAATGACGCCACCAGTCCCTGGGTTATCACCACCACGCAACCCAACGAAGGCAGCTATTGCGCCAAGTCGACCAACACGGGTATGTTCACCAACAGCAAGATTTCATTGGCGGTCAACCTGCCTACTTCGAGCGTTGTAAGTTACTATGCCCGAGTCAGTTGTTTCCCACTTAACGGCTGCGGCTTCTTCATCGACAATGTGCAATATGGCGAAACCCTGAAGGACGAAGTGCCGTGGACACGCTACACCGTGGCCATCGCTCCCGGCAACCATATTTTGGAATGGAAATATTCCAACCAACTCTCCGAGGGCGAATATGACAACGCTTTCTATATCGACGACATCACCATTGGAACGCCTTTCGAGGTTTATCGCGCCAACTGCGACGGCAGCAACAGCACCCAGATTGCCTCCAACGTGGCCCAGCCGAACTATGTCGATTATGGTTGGGATGCCCTGCCGATTGGCCAATACAAATACGGCATCAGCACCGACGGCGGAAACACCATTGCTTGGTCGGAATGCTTGGACAAGGATGTGATGGCTGTCGATGAGAATAACACATTGGAAATCAAGGTTTACCCTAATCCTACGAACGGTTTGTTGTTCGTTGAGACGCACGACCATGCGTCTCTACCGAACCAAACCTACCACATAATGAATGTAACAGGTCAAACGCTGCTTTCAGGCCGTATGACCGATGAAACCCAACAGATTGATGTGACGGGTTTGGTTGAAGGAATGTATTTTGTTAGGATTCAGAATGATGAAGGGATAGTAACAAAGAAGTTCACTATTGCAAAGTAACATTCACTTACGCCTTGCGTCACTGCGAGGCACGAAGCAGTCCCGATAATAAAGCTCATAATCTGGATTGCTTCGTCGTTCCTCCTCGCAATGACGCGAAGCGACCCTGATTCCGTACTACAGAATACGCAGAACTATGGGAACCGCAATGCGACTATCCATCCGCGTCCGATAGGCTTCTGCGTATTCTGCGATTTCTGCGTGAGACATCAATCCGTCTCTTCCAAGAAGAAAATCTCCTCCACCGATTTCCCAAACACCTGCGCCATCTTCAAGGCCAATACCGTGGAAGGCACATACCGCCCTGATTCAATGGCGTTTATTGACTGTCGGCTCACACCAATTAGTTTGGCCAAATCCTCTTGCGTGAGGTCTTTTTCGGCCCGTGCCACTTTCAAGCGGTTCTTCATTGCGCACCTCCTTTGTTGAAGCGGAACATCGCTATCTTGAATTTAATCACGAATAGCAAAAGAAACACAAAGAACACCAAATATGGAATATACATATAGATGAAGCCGTAAATCAGCAAGGTGCCAAGAATGAACAATCCCGCTGAGACGTATGTGGACCAAATCAAACTTTGCGAACGAATATACTGCACAAATTCATCTTCGACCTTTTCCTTGGAAAAACCGATGAAAATCAATGCGATAATCAACAAAGGCATGGCGATGGAGTACATACTCGATTCGGTCATGCGGAAGAAACCACTCTCATTGTCATCATCAAAAAAGACATCCACATAAAGTGCAGGCATACGGATTGTAATATCGTTAATCACACCCAGTAACAATACCACAAAAGAAACAATGGCAATCACCCATCCAATCCATTGGAAGTAGTGGGGAAACAAATAGTTTTTCTTCATAAGGCATTAAATTTGAAAGTTTGACGCTGCAAAAGTAAAGCAAACTTTCCATATAGACAAATTAATTTGTCATTTTCTCGCAAAAAAAATGTAGAAAGTAGTTTCACGCAGAATCCGCAGAACTCGCAGAACCTACCGGACCCAAGCTTTTCGTCGCTTTGCGCTTCATAAGAATCTGCGGATTCTGCGTGAGAAAAAAACACTACACAAAATATCAAACAATCATTTATTTTCCTATTATTGCAATTCATTTCCGTTGATATTTCAAACATTCACTATATGGAAAACGACCAATTCAAACTGCCCGAGAACGCGCAACGCGAACTGAAACCGGGCGAAGAGTATGAACCCATACTCTCGAAAAACAAAAAGTATCAAGAAGTTACGGTTTGGTCCGTCTGCATCGGCCTGCTGATGACCATCCTGTTTTCGGCTGCCGCCGCCTACCTTGGCCTGAAGGTCGGGCAGGTATTTGAGGCCGCTATCCCCATCGCCATCATTGCCATTGGCCTCACAGGATTGGCCCGTAAGAATGACGCCCTATCGCAAAACGTCATCATCCAAAGCATCGGTGGCTGCTCAGGCGGCGTGGTGGCAGGTGCCATCTTCACTCTGCCTGCGCTCTACATCCTGCAAGGCAAAGGCTACCAAATCGAAATCAACTTCTGGCAGGTGTTCATCGCCTCACTTTTGGGAGGCATCCTGGGCATCCTGTTCCTCATCCCTTTCCGCAAATACTTCGTCAAGGAGCAACACGGCAAGTTCCCCTTCCCTGAAGCCACAGCCACCACGCAGGTGCTGGTCAGCGGGCAGAAGAAAGGTAAAGATTCTTTATTGCTCGTCGTCAGCGGCTTGATTGGCGGTCTGTATGACTTCATCGTCTCC
>JAILDR010000195.1 GCA_024689285.1 Bacteroidales bacterium
ATCGGAAGCCATAAATCTTCCGGTATACGACTTGAAGAAGAAATGCGACTGAAACAAATCATAGACAACCCCTGCGGTCTGAAATACATGATTGACAACCTCGACACACATTCGGGATATACAAGGCGTGTGCTTTTGGATGCCGAGATGCCGACAGATGTCAGAGTTATCCAGACCAATTATAATATTCTTAGGGAATTCTATAATGTTGTTAATGAAAAAGAAAACCAAAACCAGATTAACAACCTTCAATTTAAGCTTTGTAATCTAAAAGAAATACAAGGTACAATCGGCCATTTGAAGAGCAAATATGTTTTGGATGACATAGAGCTTTTCGAAGTTAAGCATTTAGCATTATTGTCAGCCGACATTCAATTGATAATGAATAATTTGAAATTGAATGACAGCGTTTTTATCCCCAATTTGGAAGATGTTGTCTCTATTCTCGACCCTGATGGTATGAGAATAGCGAGTTTCTATATATACGATTCATATTCAGAAAAATTGGCAGAATTGCGTCGCAAGATGAAAGCCAAGGACGATTTTGACGAGGCTTTGTTGAACGAGTCTATGGCTATTGAAGACGAGATTCGTGCCAAATTGTCGATGAAGCTTTCAAAATATGCTGACGAGTTGGACGCTGCTTTGAAGTCGCTGGCATTCATTGATTTGAATCTGGCGAAAGCATTTCAAATGAAAAAATACAATCTCTGTTTCCCGACTGTTTCGGAAGACGGAGAAACTAAATATAAAAACATGTTCCATCCGGAGGTTAAAGAGGCTTGTGAAATGAGAGGCCACAGTTTCCAACCGGTGAACATCGCTTTTTGGAACAAGCCGACCTTGATTACAGGTGCCAATATGGGCGGTAAGACAGTGGTTTTAAAAACGTTGACAATGTGTCAATATTTGTTCCAGTATAGTTTTGGCATCCCTGCAGAGAATGCTTCCATAGCTATAAAAGATGATGTATATTTCTGTATAGGTGACGAACAATCAATAGAAAAAGGTTTGTCATCGTTTGCGGCAGAAATGAAAAATATTGATGCTGTTATAAAGGCATCACGTGGAAATAGAAAAATAATGGCGATGATTGACGAGCCAGCAAGGACTACTAATCCTAAGGAAGGAACTGCTTTGGTTTCAGCCTTGGTTAAAGTTTTGGAAGTCCCGAATGTGAGCTTGGTCATGACAACGCATTACGATATAGAGCCAGGTGATTCAAGACGCCTGAGAGTTAAAGGATTCGAAGACGGCAAGATGAATTACGAGCTCGTTGAGGTTAAAGACGGAGAAGTTCCGCACGAGGCGCTGAATATTGCCGAGAGTTTGGGGATTGATGCGGAATGGATTGCCGAGGCGAGAGAGATTTTAATTAGGGCGAATTCGACACAATTAAAAACCCCCTCGAATTCGAGGGGGTTAGACCCAAAGTGGTCAAATTTGACCACTTTGGGCAGGGGGTCGAATTCGACCCCCTCCGAAAAAGAGAAAGGAGAATCTGTATGACGCAACGCGATAGACTGATTGAACTGAACAAAATCGCCATCCAGCAGATGAAGGTGCTGGAGGGCGTGGAGGAAAGGAGAATGCTGAAATAACAAGTTGAAAATAAACAAAAAAAGATAAAAAAATGAAGAACATTAGATTTTATATTTTGTTTATGCTTCTGATAATTGGGGGAAATGAAATGATGCAAGCGCAAAACGCGCTAAAACATCCTTCAGCCATTGCTAAAGAAGATGGGTACAGTTACCGCTCATTATTAAAACTGCTTGACATGGATAGCATTTACATAGGTTCAAAGTTTGAAAATGGCTATCATGAATGGCTCGGTATTTTGTATTCACGTGTCGGGCGATACAAAGATGCAAAACGAGAATCTGAGATTGTTGGAACCATGTTTGTCGACCCAATGAGATTTGCCCACAACTTCAAGGACGCGAAGGTCATCCCGTTGTCCGAAGTGATGGACAGCATCATTGAGAACAACCGCGTCATCATGATGAATGAGAGGCACTTCAACCCCATCAGCAGAGCTTTTCTCATTAGTTGGTTGGAAAAATGCTATCAAAACGGCTACCGCTATTTCGCTGCTGAAACTTTAAGGGCATCGGACTCGCTGCTGAATCAAAGACGCACTGTATTGAAAGGCGAGACAGGATGGTATAGCGACGAGCCTGTGTTTGGAGATCTGTTTAGGACTGCGCTAAACATGGGTTACACGCTCGTTCCTTACGAAGGCTCCGGT
Organism: Bacteroidales bacterium; assembly: GCA_024689285.1. The sequence continues at coordinate 2,252 of JAILDR010000195.1, forward strand.
TTTGGAGTGGACCGTGAAGTGAATCAGGCCAAAAACCTGGTCATAAACATTCTTGAGAAAGATCCCGAAGCGAAATTTTTGCTTTTGGGCGGTTTCGGACACATTGCCGACCGCAACGGATGGTACTCTATGGGACGGTATTTCAAGGAACAATCTGGCATAGACCCGTTCACTATGGAATGTACGTTTTTCCATGACCCCTACGGTGAAACCGATTCTTTGCAGACCGTATATTACGACCTGATTGACAACATGCCCGTCCGAGAGCCCGTCTTTCTTTACGACACGGTGAAGCATATTTACCCATGCACCGCTGGCATGGACGTCACTTGCTGCTTGCCGCACACGCGCTTCATCGAGGACAACATCCCCGACTGGAAACTCTATAACGGCAAGGTGCTTTACACTATCGACCGCAGGTTTATCAAAAAGAACGGTTTCCCCGAGGGTTGTGTGAGTGCATTCTTGAAATCGGAAGGCGAGCAATGTGTTCCCATCGACCAGTATATGTACGGCAAGGACGAGAAGGAATTCAAGTTGGCTCTTTACAAGGGCGAGTATCTGCTGCGCTTTGATGATGGCAAAGAATATAAGTATGTGACAGTTGAGGTGAAGTGATAGGGCGTCAAGAATAGAATAATTAACGAACAAAATATCAATATTTAAACAACATACTGAAAATATGGAAAGTAAATTAGGACTTGATTTTAAGAAAGTGGAGTATGCCAGGGGGCTGGCGAAGAACATCGCTGACGATGTGCAGGCCTTCTGCGAGCAATACACCACGGTGGCCGTGGAGCGCACCCTCGCCCGACTGATGGGCATCGACGGCGTGGACGAAAGCGACGTGCCGCTGCCTAATGTGGTCGTCGACGCCATCAAGGACAAGGGCGTGCTGGGCGAAGGCATCCTGTTCTTCATCGCCAACGCGATGATCCAGACGGGCCTCAATCCGCAACAAATCGCCGAGAAGGTGGCCAAAGGCGAACTCGACATCACCAAGGTGGTGACGCGCGACCAGAAACAGATTGCCGCCACGCTGCAACCCGTCATCGACGAGAGCCTCACGCGCATCCGCACCCGCCGTGCCCGCCGAGAGCATTACCTCGAAACCATCGGCGAAGGCCCCAAGCCTTACCTTTATATCATCGTGGCCACGGGTAACATCTACGAGGACGTGGTGCAAGCCCAGGCCGGTGCCCGTCAAGGAGCCGATATCATTGCCGTGATCCGTACCACGGGCCAGAGCCTTTTGGACTATGTGCCTTACGGCGCCACCACCGAGGGCTTCGGCGGCACCTTCGCCACGCAGGAGAACTTCCGCATCATGCGTAAGGCCCTGGACGAAGTGGGCGAGGAGGTAGGCCGTTACATCCGCCTCTGCAACTACTGCTCGGGTCTCTGCATGCCCGAAATCGCCATCATGGGCGCTTTCGAA
>JAILDR010000014.1 GCA_024689285.1 Bacteroidales bacterium
TAGAGTGTTGCGCTTATGTATTAAATGGAAATAACTATTTAGAACTTGTGGGAGTCCAGCCAGACGATTTTGTGCCAATAAAAATCAGATGAGGCATCTAACCTATTGACTGCATTCGCACATAAAACCGAAGGGGTAAACTGCACGAAAACCATGTGGTTTTACCCTTTCGTTTTCACGGGGAAGGAACGCGATGAGGAAACAGGATATGGCTATTTCGGCGCAAGATACATGGACCACGAGCTAACAACCATGTGGCTCTCCGTCGACCCAATGGCCGATAAATACCTGTCAATCTCCCCATACGCCTACTGTGCCTGGAATCCAGTCAAGCTGGTGGATCCGGATGGGAGGGATGTTTGGGAAGTTGACGAAAATGGTTATGTGAATAGAATAAACGATGAGGGCGAGGAACACACCCAAACTGTGAAATATGCAAATGGGAATGTTATAAAAATCAGAGGGGGGAACTACCACAAAATAATGTTAAACTTAAGTATAGCTGATGCTAATAATGTTTCAGCCACAAATGGAGGTGAAGAAATGCAATTCGCCTATGCAAATGTATTTAAATCAATGGCGGACAACACAAATGTTGAGTGGATAATGCAACGGTACTCAGATAATCATTATTCGTTAGGAACAGAACATGACAATGGTTTTTCCCCCAAAACAAATCTTTTGTCAGAAGGAAGATATAATGATAGAGATGTTGTTGCAAGAATTCATTCTCACCCTATGGTAAATCAAAATAATCCTACAGGAACGGCCGAACAAGTGAAAAGTATGGGATATCAAGATGATCCAAGGTATGCTCGAGGAGATTTGGCAATAAAAAGAACTAATCTTCGACAAGCAAGCTATTATACCTATTTCCCTCGGACAAAGCAATTATGGAGTGTTGGTCTTCGTCGACCTGCTTTTATACGGAATGTCAATTCTGCATCGGATTTCTTTTTCGGTACATATAATACAAGATAAATCATGAAAAAAGCAGTCTTCCTTATCATCAACGTTTTTTTGCTAATCTCTTGTAATAACAATTCTGGTCTGGAGAAACCCGATAATAAACCACCGTGCCCTACTGTTTCACAATTTGTAAACGAGGCGTTTCAATATTTTATTGAACATGAAGATACCCCCGACACATCTACCGTTTACAAAATGACTTTTATAAGAGGTGCATCAGGTTTTCCTGAAGAAGATACAATAATGGAATTTTGTCAAATGCTTGCTGACGGGAACGAAAAAGGCCTTAGGGGAATCATACACATTGGAGATTATAAAGTATTGATATTCGATGAAAAGAAAATTGGAGCGAATTTTTACAATATGGATTCTGTCAAAGAAGTTGATTTAGATAACCTCGAACTTTCAGCTTTCGAGGATATAATCTCTTGTTATGCATTTGTTCTTGATGGGGGGAATGATCTTGAGTTAATAGGATGTCAGCCAGATGATTTTGCGCCAATCAGAATTAATGGGCGGGGTGAAAGGGAGCTGCCACCTGTAGTCTCTAAAAAATAGAAAGCAAATAACAAATTGACCCCATCAGCACATAAAACACCCCTCCCCAACCACCCTCAACCCATGCGGTTTGGCGAGACATTATTCACTGGGCAAGGCACCCCGTAAGGGGAATCGAGCACCTATGAGTAAAACCAACTTCAGCGAGGGAAAGGATGAGGAAACATGTGCCTTTTCCGGCAAATCATACATACTAAAAAGAAAACAAGTCCGTTAATAGAACGATATACTAGTTATAGTATGTCTCCAGACCAAATCTAGACCGGGATTCAACCGGCACTTAACCGAAACTCAACCGAAACTATAGGCTTGTTACCTCCTACCTATCATGGACCTGTCTGCTACCTACCCTAGACCTCTCTGCTTCCAACAGACTTCCCCACGCCTGCATTAACACACAACCAAAGAACCAACATAACAACATCACCATGGCACAAGCGAAAGGAATACTGAAAGATGTTGAAGGTCATCTGGGCGGCCTCACCGTCTACAAGCGGGGAGAGAAGACTTTTGTACGGCCGTCGCACATATACCAGCCCCGCCGGCTGTCGCGCAAACAGCTGCTGCTGCGTGAGCGACAGAGCCACAACAACGCCCTCTGGCGTGCCCTGAGGGCGACGAGACATATATACTTCGACGGCGACAAGCCGGCCTACAATCTCTTCATGTCCGCCAACATCCATTCGCCGGTGCCATACCTGGAGAAGCAGCAATACCATTCCGGCAATGCCCTGCTGCTACCCGAGATGGTGGTCAGCGACGGTCCGCTGCCTTCCATCGGCTACCAGCTAGGCGAGGTGGACGGGCATCCGGCATTGCTTACCGACCTCACAAAGAGCAAGGCTTCCAGGATGACGTTGCTGCTCTATGTGCTGAAACAGAGCGTCCACACATGGCAGAATGGCTCCGACTCGTTCCAACTGAATATCGAGGTGGAGCCGTTGACAACCGATGATTTCGTCAATATTCCCTCGACGCTCACGTCGCCCTACAAGGATGTCCATGGGACGCTGGCGCTGGTGGGCAACCGCTATGCCGACCCGATGCTGGGATTCGGCTTGGTGCACATCAAAGAGGGGTTGGTGTCGCACCAACGAGTCGTCACCCGCTGCACCTACTACGAACGTTATACCACCGAAGAGGCCCTGCTGGCGGCAGCCAAGAGCTATGGGGGGCTGAC
>JAILDR010000214.1 GCA_024689285.1 Bacteroidales bacterium
TGCAAATAGGCATCGGCATGGAAGGCATCATCAGCATCGGATTTCGTTATGGACTAAAAGATAAGGAGTAAACACCATGAAAAGACATTTGATATTTTGCATCGCCCTCGTGGCATTGATGACCTCTTGCGTGAAAGAGCCTTCCATCCTTCGTCGCCTTACCACCGAAGAGGCTAACGCCATCCCGTATCATAAAGGACAAACTGTCAGTTTCTTGAACGAAAATGGCGACACACTCTCTTTTGTCGTCACCTACGATGAGACAAAGCCCTTCTTGGAAGACTATTGGGAATATCCCTACGACGCTAAAATGTCCGTCACCCGCCAACCTTGGTGTTATGCGCGAACGGTGATGCTGCGCCGTAATTCCGACAGCAATTTCCAGGAAATAATGTTCACCGTGATTCCCGAAAAATACCTGTATTTCCGCTGGAACTATGACTATGGAATGAGTCTCCCCTATATTCATCTCCAAGGTGAGACGGAGACCGTGATAGTGAATGGCGTGACCTACGAAAATGTTCACGTCAACTCATACCATCACCCTAACTTTGACGAATTGGACCATCTCTGGTACTACAATGAGGAAGTCGGGCTGATTACCGTGAAGAACAAGCAACATTCGCTGACGCTTGTGCCATAAGAAAATTTTTCCTAATTTTGCGGTGACAAAACCTAATACAAATCTTCAAAATCATGGATATTACCAACATTTTGGGCGCATTAACGGGCAATGATGCCGTTGACGCCATCGCAAAAAATCTGAAACTCGACTCGAAGCAAGTGTCTTCGGTCATCACCAGCGCACTGCCATCACTGCTGGACGCGATGCAGAAGAACGCTTCTACCCAAGGCGGTGCTGAGTCTTTGGCCAAGGCTCTTGGTGACCATGCTGGTAACGCTGGCAACATCATCAGTAACCTTTCAGGAGCAGATCTTACCGACGGCAACAAAATCTTGAGCCACATCTTTGGCGGCAACTTATCGTCAATCATCAGCGGTATCTCGAAGAAGAGTGGCGTAGCTAACAACTCGGTAGGCAGCATCTTGGCTGCCATCGCTCCCAGTCTGCTCGCCCTTTTGGGGAAAGGCCAACAAAAAAGCGGCATCAACGCAGCTGGCCTGGCAGGTATGCTTGGCACTATCCTTTCAGCCTCTTCGGCCAGCAGCAACAGCGGCGGCCTTGGAGACCTTCTCGGTGGCTTGGGAAAAATCTTCGGAAAATAACAATCCCTTAGATGGGAAAAAGAAAGGCGGTGTTGAATCCGCCTTTCTTTTTTATTCCACAATGGTCATCTCGTTTATCAAGTGCCCCGCACCAGCAAATTTGTCGATGATGAAAAGCACGTATCTGATGTCAACAGAGATGTTGCGGCAGATGGAGGGGTCGTAGATAAGGTCGCTCATCGTGCCTTCCCAGCAGCGGTCGAAGTTGAGACCCAGAAGCTGCCCATCAGCGTTCAGAATCGGGCTGCCTGAATTGCCTCCCGTGGTATGTACACTTGCCGTGAAGGCTACGTGCATAGTACCGTCCTTATCAGCATAGCGACCATAATCCTTGTTGTTATAGAGCTCCTTCAGGCGCGGTTCCACCACATAATCATAGATGTCGGGATTCTCCTTCTGCATGATGCCTTCGAGCGTAGTGAAGTGCTTGTAAGTCATGCCGTCTTTAGGCTTGAAGCCCTCCACCTTGCCGTAGGTGACGCGCAGCGTGAAGTTGGCATCGGGCGAGAAACGCTTCTCGGGCTGCATCTCCATCTGACCTTTCATGTAGACACGTTGCAGACGGTCGATGTCGTTGCTAAGGTCTGAAATACGTTCATACACAGCATCACGGTAAAAACTGATCATGTTTTGGTAGACTTTCAAGGCAGGGTCACCGGCCAACTTCTTGGCATCCTTTGCCTTAAAATTCTCCAACAGACCTGTCACTTTGCCCCTGTCGGTGAAAATCGACTTGTCGAAAAGTTTATTGACATACTCATCCACAACCTTGATATCGTTGAGGAACGACGGGCGGAAGTCGGCAGGCTGGGCCTTCATGTATTCCTTAAGCAACATGCCGGCCACTTCGCGGTCGATGGGCTCGTAGTAATCCTTGAAGAAGCTTTCAGCCGTTGCTTTGAGGTTGGTGATCATTCTGTCGATGTCTTCCTGCGGCGTGTCTTTGGTCACCTCAGAGAGTTTGGCGAAACGGCCTGCAAAGCTGACGAGCTCGATGCGCAGACCGGCCTCGGTCATATAGGTATAAGCCAACTCGTAGGGTTTCAATTGATCATAATTATCCTTGAACTGACGCAGCAAGTTGACGTACATGTATCGGCTTCTCGACTGCATGGCCCAGTCATAGAAACTGTGTTCAAAGGCTTGTTTCTTCTCTATGCCGTGGAAATGGTTGATGCCCTCGGTCACGCCCATCCATTTTTTCCAGCCGTTGCCGATGTTGGCATGTTTGGCAGCATATTGAATGCGCACCTTGGGGTCTTGTTCCTGATATTTGTTGTAAATGTCAAGCACCTTGCCACGCAGGTCAACCCTGATGGGATCGAGAAGGTTGGCCTCCTGGTCGACAGCCACCGCAGGCAGGTATTCGCTGGTGTGGGCAGGATAGCCGAAAACAAAGGCAAAGTCACCTTCCTCGGCACCTTTCAGCGAGATATCGAGATGCTTGGCGGGCTTGTAAGGCACATTGTCCTTGTCGTAGGCAGCAGGATGACCGTCTTTGTCGGCATAAACGCGGAAGATGCTGAAATCACCGGTGTGGCGAGGCCAGACCCAGTTGTCAGTGTCGCCACCAAACTTGCCGATATTGCTCGGTGGACAACCCACGAGGCGCACGTCGGTGTAGACCTCGTTGAGCAGCAGGTAGTATTCATTACCCAAGAAATAGGGCTTGATACTGACCGCGTACTTGGTCTCTTTCTCCACTTCAGCAACGATTTTTTTGATTTTTTCCTCAATCTTGGCCTGACGTTCCTCTTCAGGCGTATCAACGGTGATGCCTTCCAGCACTTGTTCGGTCACATCGCGCATCTCGCGCAGGAAGATGACGCTAAGACCCGGGCAAGGCAACTCTTCACCCATATTCATGGCCCAGAAACCTTTGGTGAGGTAGTCATGCTCTACAGAGCTATGTTTCTGGATGTAGCTGTAGCCACAATGGTGATTGGTGAGCAACAGGCCTTGGTCGCTGACAATCTCGCCCGTGCAGCCACCACCAAAAAGCACGATGGCATCCTTCAAGCTGCTGTGGTTGATACTATAGATGTCCTCAGCCGTGATTCTCATGCCCATTTCCTGCATTTCCTTCTCGTTGTATTGCAGCAACATGGGTATCCACATCCCTTCACCGGCAAACACGAAAGCAGGGAAAAGGACCAAAAAGGTTAGTAATGATGATAAACGTTTCATAAGTCTGTATTTAATCTGTTTAATCTAATTCATGCCAATCTTCAGTAGCGTCAAAATCCACTTCCTTGCATTGTGTATAGATAGAGGGGCAGTTTGAAACGCGATAGTATTCGTCACCTTTCTGCTGCACCACATCGATGCCGCGCCAAGGCGTGTCATAGCCGTCGCTATACACCTGCATATGTTTCACATAGCCTTTCAGCATCTGTGAGCGTTCGTCCTCCCGCCGTGCGGGGTCTCTGCGCACCTGGATGGTGTAAGGCTTCTCAGGATTGTAGCCATTGGAAGGCTTGGCTCCTTTGAAGAACGACGAGACCAAGTAAGGCCGTGCATAGCTGTCGCCTTCACGGAAAATCTCTTTCAGCCTGTTGGTAACATAGCTGAGGTTCGTGTCGGTGTTGTTGAGTCTGAGGCATTCGATGCCGACGTTTTTGTCGCGACGATACATTTCCATAGCCACCAGTTGCAGCATGATGCAACCTTCGGGCGTGGTGCCGAGTTCGGCTTGCAAGGCTTGGAATTCTTCCAGCGTGGCAGGGATTTTTTCAATGCTCACCTTATTTGATAAGGCAGAAGAGTTTTTCATGCTTTCCTTAACTCCTTGTTTGATGGCTCTGCCTATGCCACCGATTTGAGCGTTGGCGGTAACGCTGAAACTCAAGGCCAAGAAACAAGTCGTGGCCATAATGATGTTGCGCATTTTCATGTTGTTGGTTGTTTTTGTTATGGTTAATTAAACTAGTTGCTATTTTCTTTTGTCGAAAGCAGTCCGCAGGCGGCGTCAATATCTTGTCCGCGAGAGGCTCGTATCGTGGCGATGATGCCCTTTTCGTTCAGCGCATCACGGAACCAGGTCATAGTGACGGCATCAGGGCTTTTCAGCGGGATGTTGGGTACAGCATGGTATCTGATTAAATTGACGCGGCACCTCATGCTGCCCAAAAGCCTTGTGATTTCCTTGATGTGATCTTTGGTGGCGTTGAGGTCCTTGAAGACGATATACTCAAACGACAGCCGTCGCTGTCCGTGCCAGTCGTGTTGCCTGACCGCGTGAACGACTTCCTTGATGGGATAAGTCTTTTCCACCGGCATGAGCTTTAGACGCTCATCATGGAAGGGACTGTGCATCGAGATGGCGAGGTTGCACTTCGACTCTTCAAGGAAACGCTTCATATTGGGAATGAGGCCGCAGGTTGACACGGTGATGCGCGTCGGGCTCCAGCCCAAGCCCCATTCTTCGGTGAGGATGGCCAAGGCTCCCATCAGGTTGTCATAGTTAGCCAAAGGCTCACCCATGCCCATCACGACGATATTGGTCAGGGCTTCAAACTCGGGCAGGCTGAGTACTTGGTTGATGATTTCGGCCACCGAAAGATTCTTTTGGAGGCCTTGCTTACCCGTGGCGCAAAAAAGACAGTCCATGGGGCAGCCCGCTTGGGTGGAGATGCAAAGCGTGGCACGTTCTTTATCAGGTATATAGGCCACTTCAACAAAATGCTCGCCAGCAGGATAGAGGTATTTCTTCGTGCCGTCTTTCGAGAGCTGTTCCTTCAGTGGGGCATGAAGGCCAGTCTCAAAGCGTTCTTCCAGCAGAGCCCTGGTGCTTTTGCTGAGATTAGTCATATCGTCAAACGAGGCGCATCGTTTCTGATAGAGCCAATCCACCAACTGCTTCCCCGTGAACTTGGGGAGACCCAATTCAACCACTATATCCTGCAACTCGCCTGGGGTTTTCCCTAAAAGTATTTGTTTTTCCATAATTCTCAATGTGTTAGAATTTCCAATCCCGTTTCCGTCATCAGGAAAGTGTGTTCCCATTGGGCGGAGGGCAGTTCATCCTCGGTGATGACAGTCCAGCCATCGGCACTATCAACGAAGACTTTCCATGTGCCCATATTAATCATCGGCTCAATGGTGAATACCATGCCAGGCACCAAGAGCATACCTTTGCCCTTCTTGCCGTAGTGCAGCACCTCTGGGTCGTCGTGGAACTTCAGTCCCACGCCGTGACCACAAAGGTCGCGCACCACCCCAAAGCCATTTTTGTGAGCATGCTGTTCGATGGCATTGCCGATGTCGCCCACAAAGCCAAAGGGTTTAGCAGCTTCCATACCGATGTAAAGGCATTCCTTGGCCACATCGACAAGCTTCTGTTTGCGCGGCGTGGTCTTACCGATAACGTACATACGCGATGCGTCGGCATAGAAACCGTTGAGGATGGTGGTGCAGTCCACGTTGATGATGTCGCCTTCCTTCAGGATGTCCTTGGCCGATGGAATCCCGTGGCAAACCACCTCGTTAATGGAGGTACAAACACTTTTGGGGAAGCCCTCGTAGCCCAGAGGAGCGGGAATGGCACCATGCTCTATGGTGTAGTTATGAACCAGTTCGTTGATTTCCAATGTACTCATCCCCTCATGGATTTTCTCGCCCACGAGGTCAAGGATAGCGGTATTGATGACACCGCTTTTCCTGATACCTTCAATCTCCTCGGGAGTACGGATGAGGTTACGTTTCGGCACCAAAGCACCTTTGTTTTCAAAAGCCATGATTTTTCGGTCGAATTCCGTGGGTTGTTGTCCTGCGGGAACACGCCATCTTCTGCGTCGTGTGAACATAGTCGGTCAAAATTTTGCGCAAATGTACGGAGTTTTCGCTGAAATCATTCTACTTTTGCCAAAATCTTTGCAAATATAAATATCTTCAACATTTTTCGCTATCTTTGCGCCCCGAAAACAAACCTATCGCGTATGTACGCATTATATAAGAAAGAAATCAGCAACTTCCTCAGCTCGTTGATTGGCATCATGGTGATTGTGGTGTTTCTGCTCATCACCGGCTTGTTTCTATGGGTGTTCCAAAGCGACTTCAATGTGCTGAACTCCGAGTACGCCAACCTCGACAGCCTCTTCATCATTGCCCCATGGGTCTTCCTTTTCCTCGTGCCTGCCGTGACGATGCGCAGCTTTGCCGAGGAAAACCGCACGGGCACCATCGAAATGCTGCTCACCAAGCCTCTCTCCGACTGGCAAATCCTATGGGCCAAGTTTCTCGCTGGCGTGACGCTCGTCGTATTGGCCTTGATACCCACATTTATCTATTATTTCTCAGTCTATCAGCTCGGCCTGCCGAAGGGCAACCTCGACAGTGGCGGTATTTGGGGATCCTATATCGGGCTGTTCCTGCTGAGTTCAAGTTTTGTCAGCATCGGTGTGTTTTGCAGTTCACTGACCAACAACCAAATCTTGGCCTTTATCTTGTCGGTCTTCCTTTGCGGTTTCTTGTTTATCGGCTTCGAATTCATCTACTCGCTGTCGCTCTTCGGCAAGGTCGACCTGTTTATCCAACAACTCGGCATGAGCGCACACTACAGCTCACTGAGCCGAGGTGTAATAGACACCCGCGATGTGCTGTATTTCTTTAGCGTCATCGCTTTGTTTTTAAGTGCAACAAAACTGGTTCTTGCGAGCCGCAAATGGTAAAGGAGGAAGAGACGATGGAAAACAAACGCAAGAATCTGAAAAAGAACCAAATCGTGGCCTTCCTCGTGACGGTGGCCATCGTGGTTTTGGTTAACGTGATTGGCTCGTATGTGTTCACCCGCTTCGACCTGACAAGCGAAAAACGCTACACCCTCTCCCCCACCACCAAGGACATCCTCAACAATCTGGACGACTATGTCTATTTCAAGGTATATCTCGAAGGCGACTTCCCTGCTGGCTTCAAGAAACTGCGCCGCGAGACCAAGGAAATGCTCGACGAGTTCCGCGCTTATTCCAAATACATCGACTACGAGTTCATCAACCCTTCTGAAAGCGAAGACCCTGATGAACGCAACGCGACCTACACTCTACTCTACCAATCGGGACTGAATCCAACCAATGTGGTGGACAAGAACAGCGATGGCTCAACGAAACAAATGATTATTTGGCCCGGTGCTTTGGTGAGTTATCGCAACGATACCGAAATTGCCATCGACCTGTTGGAAAACCAAATCGGTCAGTCGTCGGAAGAAGCCTTGAACGCCTCCATGCAGAACCTTGAGTTCCGCCTCATCGACGCGGTGAAGAAGGTGACGCGTTTCAAGAAGCCCAACATCGCCTTCATCGAAGGACACGGCGAACTGGAACCCATGGACGTGTACGACATCACCAAAAGCCTCTCGCAGCACTACAACGTGGGCCGCTTGGAAATCGACGGCAGAATTGATGCTTTAATGCACCGCACGCAAGACACCACACGCGATGTGAGCGCTTTCACCTCTTTCGATGCCATCATCATCGCCAAGCCGACACAGCCCTTCAGCGAAAAAGACAAGTTCCTCATCGACCAATACATCATGCATGGCGGCAAGGTGTTGTGGCTTGTCGAACCCGTTTACGCCACGATGGACAGCCTGCAAAGCCAAGAGTCGACCATAGGCATTGAGCAGGACCTCAACCTGGACGATATGCTGTTCAAGTACGGCGTGCGCCTCAACCGCGACCTGCTCCTCGACCTCACCTGCGCCGCGTTGCCTGTGCGCACAGGGCAGATGGCCGGACAAGCCCAGCTGGAGTTTTTCCGCTGGTATTACTTCCCCTTGCTGCAAGCCGCCAGCGACCATCCCATGGTGCGCAACATGAACGCCATCCGTGCCGATTTTGTCAGCTCAATGGACGCTACCACATCAGCCAATGGCATCAACCAAATCCCGCTGCTTAAGACCTCCGACTATACCAAAGTGTCGGGCGCACCTGTCTTCATCAGCCTCGCCATGTTGCGTCAGACCCCCGACCGCCGCATGTTCAACTCGAAAGGCAAGAACGTGGCCTACCTGCTGAAAGGCAGCTTCCCCTCGCTCTATGCCAACCGCATCCCGCAGGAACTCATCGACAGTGAGGAACTGAAATACATGGACCAAAGCGAACCGACCGCCATGATTGTCATCGCTGATGGCGACATTATCCGCAACCAAATCGACATCAAGCGCAAGATGCCACTCGCCCTGGGCTTCGACCAATACACAGGCAACACCTATGCCAACAAGGAATTCATCGAAAACTGCATCAGCTATCTCGTTGATGGCGAAGGCCTGATTGACATCCGTTCAAGAGAATTGAAAATCAGATTATTAGACACCACAAAGATAGCACAAGAGCGCACCAAATGGCAACTCATCAACACCGTGACACCCATCGCATCAATCATTGCCTTAGGTTTCGTGATGGCTTATTTCAGAAAGAGAAAATACAGCAAAAACAATTCATAAAATGAAAAAGAACAATAAATTAACCATTATTATAACTGCTATACTCGTTGTTATCGCCGCCGTGCTGATTTGGAACAACCGCTACCTGACCACCATCCGTGGTGAAGCAGCCGACTTCCAAGTGTGGGACACCGCCAGCGTCACTAAGATTTATCTTGCCGACCGATTCGAACACGAGTCGCTCTTGGAACGCCAGTCTGACAACAGTTGGACACTCAATGGCGAGTATAAGGCCCATTCCAGACAGATACAGGCTTTGTTGGCCACCATGTACAAAGTGCGCATCAAGATGCCCGTCTCGCGCGCCAGCCACGACAACATCGTCAAGCAGTTGGCCGTGAACAGCACCAAGGTGGAAGTGTATCAGATTGTTCCGCGCATCAACCTGTTTAACCGCATCAAGCTGTTTCCGCACGAAAAGCGCACCAAAGTGTTCTACGTGGGCGATGCCACCAAAGACAACAGCGGCACGTTCATGCTGCGCGAGGGTGCCAAACAGGCTTATATCGTCTACATCCCAGGCTTCCGTGGCTTCATCTCCACACGCTTCACCGCCTTGCCCGACGACTGGCGCGACCATGGCATTTTCAGCGCAAGTCTGGCTGACATCCAATCAGTCAGCGTGGAGTTTAACCGCGAGCCCATGTCAAGTTTTGAAGTGGAGAACACAGGCCGGCACCAATACGTTATGACCCATCTCTCCGACAACAGCCCCATCGCCTTCGACACGATGAAAGTCATCAATCTGCTCTCGTCTTTCGGTGATCTGCGTTTTGAGGCTCTGCTCAACAACCTCATCCCAAAGGAACGTTTCGACTCGATCACACAGTCGCCTTATTTACATAGGATTACTCTAACCACCAAAGATGGTCAGACGACCCAAATGACCACTTTCGAAAAGCTGGTTACCAACACCACCATCCTTGAGATTGAAGGTCTCGTCGACGATGAAGGCAAGCCTCTCGACCCTATTGACCACGACCGTATATATGGCTGGATTAACGACGGGAAAGACCTCGTTTTGGTACAGTACTACGTATTCGACAAGGTGCTGAAACCCGCCGCATACTACGA